>JAJAZE010000502.1 GCA_026785925.1 Pyrinomonadaceae bacterium | reverse complement strand
GGTGCGCTCGCCGAAATAGATTTCCGGGCGCGTCACTTTCAGGTCGCCGCTCGCTTCAATCGGCATATTCGACAGGATAAATTTCGGTTTGCCTTCGGCGGTAAATTCGTTGACGGCGTTCATCGTTACGCCGTAGCCGTGCGTGTAAACGAGCCGTTCGTTAATCCAGTTGCGCGATTGTTCGGGCAGTTTGTTGATGTCGAATTCACGCGCCGCAATCATCACCTGCCGCATTTCGCCGCCGATTCGGTAACGGTCAACGTCCACGTCCGGGAAATCATAATAAGTCCGAATTTCCTGAATCTGCCGCAGAGTGTCCTGCAAAGCCCGCCAATCCCAGAGCCGAATATTGGCGAGCGTCGAGCGGTTCGATTCGAGATTGAAAGCGGCGGTCGAAGTTTCCGCCGGATAATCGCGCGATTCAACTTTTTCGAGATTAAATCCCGCCCGCGTGCCATTGATATTGTATTCGATATACGGCGTTTCGCGTCCGAGTTCGTTCGGCTTGACGACGAAATTTTGGATGTAGGACGGAATCAGCAGCGCGGCGACGACAAAAACCGCGACGGGAATGCCGAGCGCGAGAATTATCAATCGTCCGCCTTTTTTAGTAAAAGCGTTGACGAACAGCAGCAGCGCGGCAATTAAAAGCGCAATCGAAACGGCGGTCAAACCCGGAATCAAATAATTGTCTTCGGTGTAAGTTACGCCGCTGAAAGACGAATGATTCGTCCACAGATAAGCGTAGCGCGAAAGAAAAATCTGTCCCGCGATCAACATCAAAAGTGCGCCGAGCGCAATCGAAACGGCGGAGTATGCGCGGCTGCCGAAACCGTCGAAACTCTTCGGCTGCTCGTCAATCGTCGCCGACGGCGGCGGAACGGCGGACAACAGCGCGTAAATAATCGCGGCGACGAGCAGAATGACGGCAAGTGAAGTCAGCCACGAAGCGATTGATTGATAAACGGGCAGGGAGAATAAATAAAAGCCGGTCGGGTTGCCGAAAATCGGGTCGGCAATCGTGGTCAAAGGCTGGTGCAGAAAAAGCGTCCACATCTGCCAGTCGCCGCTCAAACCGAAAGCGTAGCTGAGGCTGAAAACAAATGCCAGAATCCAGCCGAGCGGTCGCAGAATGCGCGACGGATTAACGTCAACCGGCTGTTTGTTAATGATAATCTGGCGCGGCGCGAGTTTATCAAGCCCGAAACCGCGTTCGAGCGCGTAAAATCCGCCGCGCAAAATCAAAAACGTCGTAACGCCGAAGACGGCGAACAAAGTCCAGCCGAGCGCGAACACCGACCAGAATCGTGAAGCGAAACCGATTGAATCGAACCATAACGCTTCGGTGTAAAGCCCGATGCTGTTTAAAAAAGCAATCAACAGCGTGAAAATGACCGCGAAAATAATCCATTTGCTTCGTCCGCCGCGGCGAGTTTGTTTCGGCGTAACGTCAATAATTTCGGCATCGAGATCGGAATAATCGGAATTGCTCATAACGAATATCATACGCTTGCCGCTTCATTGCTCAAAGGGAACTGTTACCGAACCATTGGCGAACGCCTTGACCGGGAAGTTTGACACTGAGGATTGCTTGACCGAACGACAATTCAGCTTGATTTTAGAGTTAGAGCAGATTAGAGATTAATAGATGGTTTGAAAAAGGCGGAAACCCGCGCGTCAGCCAGGGTGCCAATCGCGCTCGACACCGCACCTTGGCTGACGCGCGGGTTTCCGCCTCGTTTGCCATCCATTAATTCCATATCTGCTCTAGATTAGAAGCTGGACAAAAAATCGCTTTCTTCGTCCAGAGTCCAAACGCGGCGCGCACGTGGGCGCTGGGCGAAGAAAGCGATTTTCAAGATTATTTGTAAATGATCAGATTTGGGTGCTGAGTTTGTGTTAAAAATTTTAG
>JAJAZE010000501.1 GCA_026785925.1 Pyrinomonadaceae bacterium | reverse complement strand
GCCTAACTGCGCCTGTTGTTTATCGGACGGTTAGACGATTATGAGAAAGGTGTTGAATCTCTTACAACATTGAACTTTTTATTTTGGTTGAATTCTCAACAAATAACTGCAAACGGCAATCGGCACACCGGCGGAGACGGCGATTCTCTGCCCGATTTGCAGTTCGTAGCTGTTAATCATCGCCGGATTGCGACCTTCGTTGGTGATGGCAAAATTTCCTTGCCGGTCGTAATGCAGACTTAGGTGGCGGCGGCTGATTTCCGGGTCGCCGTCGAGCGCGATGTCAACCGGCTTTGATTTCGAGCCGCGCCCGATGCTGATTTCCGTTTGGAAAATGGGAACGACGTTTTGCCGAACGCCGCCGCGCCAGATTTCCAGACGATAAAGTTCCGGCATGGAACGCTTTTTGACGTGCGTCATTTCCTCGCCCAATTCGCCCGAAGGCATCTGCTCGACGGTCGGCGGCGGCTGATAAGCATTCGACGTTGGGTTTTGAACGAAATTCGGCGGCGGCGGCGCGGCTGGCTTCGGCATATTTTTCGGGCGCGATAAAATACTCGTTTTATTGCTCGAAGAATCGTCCCAACTATGCTGAACGCGCACGTCGCCCGACTGTAAAGTTCCGTCAACGCGCAGCTCAACGGCGAACGATTGGGTTTCGAGTTTTTTCTTGCCGGCAATTTCTTTGGCACGTTCCGCCAAGATGTGATAAAGCCCTTGTTCGAGACCTTTGCGCTTCACGCCTTGCCAATCCTTATCGTCCGTTTCGCTCAGGAAAATCGTGTATTCGGTCGGAATAATCGCCGTTCCCTGCGGCAGCGGAACGAGTTCGCGCTGCATTACTTCCTCGACCATTTTGGCAATTTTTACGATAAATTCTTCCGCCTGACTACGCGGTTTGATTTGGGCGTTGCGGGCGGCTTCTTCCAAAACCATCTCCGCCGATTCGCCGTCAATCCATTTTCTGACTTTATCTAATACGCTCATTTAAATTTTGGATGTTAGACTTTGGATTTTGGATTATTAATTGAAAGTTAGAAATTACCGACGAACTTAATTTACGGCAAATTTCTGAAATCCAAAATCCAAAATCCAAAGTCTAAAATCTCCTCACTGCTGAATATCCACATATTTTCCGCTGACCCATCCGTGAGCGGCTGAATCGGCGGCACTGCCCGCATTTCCCTGTTCGATAACATCAATTTCGAGCCAGCCATCCTGCGAACCGACCACTTTGACCCGCGAGTTTTTAGTGACGGTTCCAATCGGCGCGTTGTTCGTGTTCGGTGTCGAACGCAGGAAAACATCGCCGTTTGCCGTGCCGGTCGGCTGTTTGAACGGATTGCCGATTGACGGCAAAATGCCGCGACCGCGTAAGTAATTATGCGTCGCGTAAAGGATTCCCGCAAACAAGCCGATGAAAATTATAAAGGCGGCGAATTTCTTTAGTAAAGGTCTCGACTTTTTGACAGGTTTGTAAATGATCGGCGGTTCTTGCGTCGCTTCGATTATTTCGGGCTGCGCGACCGGACTTTTGTTAATTTCAACTTTTGTCACCGGCACGACGAGCGGCGCACGATTCGCGCCGACCAGATTATTTAACTTTAAATCCTGCGAAGTGTTAAATCGCGGACGCTGTGGCGCGAGCGGCGTATAACCTTTAGCAATGTGCGCCTGGGGAAGCGTGTGCGGGCGCACCGAAATTTCCGGCGGCGCACCTTCTTCAATGGCGTTAAATCCTTTAATGCTCGATAATTCCTGCCAGAATTCGACAACCGTTTGCTGCCTTCGGCGCGAATCGTGCTGCGTCGCTTTGTTCAAAACTTTGACCAAATCATCCGCCCAAGGTTTTTGACGAAAAGCGAAGGGAAGTTCGGTAATCGGCTGGTTGGCGAAAAAGCGCGGCGATTCGCAGGTGATTAAAACATACGCCGATTTCGCCAGCGAATAAATATCGGCGGCAGGCGTTAATTCGGTATAAGTCAGCGTTTCCGCGTGGTCGGAAAACATCGGGCTGTGTTCGGGCGGCGCGAACATATTGGTTCCGACGCGCGTGATCGGCGAATCGGACTGCGCGACGCGGGCGACTCCGAAATCGGCGATTTTGACGGTTTTCCGGTCGCCGGTCAAAAGCAGATTCTGCGGCTTGATGTCGCGGTGAATAATCCCGTTTTGGTGCGCGTGTCCGAGTCCGGCGCAAACTTGTTCGAGGTAAAACAGAGCCTGTTTCAATGTCAAATCGGTTTCGCGGCAGGCTTTCGACAAATCGCCGCCGGACAGATATTCCAGCACGAGATAATGAAAAATCGTATCTTTTAAATCACGCGCCGAACCGTGTCCGAGACGGCTGATGATATTCGGATGGCGCACGCGGTCGAGCGCGGTCGCTTCGTTTTGGAAATTTTCGACCAGCGTTTTTTCCAGATCGTGATCCAAATCGTTTTGCAGAAAAACATTGAGAGCCTTAATGACGATCAGACTGTGCGGCGATTGCGGTGCCGCCAAAATATCGTGCGCCACGTAAATTTCCGCGTAACTGCCTTGTCCGAGCGTTTCCCGAATATCGTAACGCCCGTCGAGCCGACAATTTTTTAGAGAGAGTTCGCGCATTTATTTTCGGGAGATGGATGATTTGTTAAATTAAAAAGTATCATCCGGTTACTACGATATTATAAATTCAAAGTTCGGCAAACGCCCAATACAAAAAAACCGTTCGAGTCGCTTTTCCTGCAAAAGGCGACTCGAACGGTTTTTAATAAATACACAGCTAAATTACCGGCTTGCACCTGCAGGTGCGAACGGCTAATCGTTAGTGCGCTGAAAGCCGCTCGTCTGGACAAATTGAAAATAGGGCGTTCCGGGCGGCAGCCGCGTCGGGTCGAGAAAACTCGAATCGAAAATCCAGTTACGGGTTGGCGGGCTGTAGACAACACCGTCGCTTTTATATGACCCGTTGTTGTTGCGGGCGTTATACAAGTTAATCAACGAACCGGCATAGTTGAGTCGCACACCGCCCCAGTCTTCAAGGAAATGCTTGAAGTTGTGAACTCCGCCGCCCAATCGCGGGTCGCCGATTCCCTGATTCGGCAGGGCTTCATAACTGCTTCTCGAATCGCCTGCAAGTATCGCAAAGCGCGTGAATGTTTCGACCGCATTTCGTGCATTGCCGGTGAAAGGAAAAAGAAAACCGTTTGAATCAGTCCAACCGTTTTTTGTCGTGGAATTATAATTTGAAAGAATCGTGATCGCATCGGAGGCAATCGAAGCTGGAATGTGATTGGCACCGATGCCGGCTTCGGCAATCTGGACGACACCGCCGACGACCACCCTGCCCTGCGGCAAATAATTTTTAGATTCGGTCGGAGTGCCGACGCTGGAAATACCGTTCGAGTTGTAATTTCCCTGAACATAAACACCGTTTTCGGAAGCGACGGTAAAGCCTTTCGTATTATCGCTGTTAGCCCAATCATATTGACCCGGTAAAACCTCCGCGTTTATTAAACGCATCCCGCGCCGGTAATATGGATGGTCAACCGAGGCGGCATAGCCCGGAGAAACGAAGGAACTGGTATTGGTCGGCGTGTATGGACTGGCAGCCGCCGGTAAATTGAACGCGCCTTCGACAGTATATTTAGCCGCTTCACCGGTCGGGTTGGCGAGCGTCCAAAAATTCGTGTCCAAACCGCCGTTGGCGTTAGTAGTCGGCGAATTGTTGACGTTTTCACCAGTCTGCAGGTTGCCGTCGTTATTTCCATAGATGTCTTCCATATCATATTCGCCGTCAAAGTCGCTGTCACCGCGCCGGTCGGAAAAATAAACTACCCAGCCGCCGTTTTGCGGAACGTCGTTGAGTAACGGATTGGTCGGATGATTGCGTAAAACGTGACCCTCATCAACAGCATACTTAGTCGTTGCCGGCATATTGGCATCGAACGCGCCGCTCAGAAAACGCCGGAGATTACTCACGTCAACATCAACCATACTCATTACGCCCGCCCACGGAACCTTATTGCCGTAGACGATGCCGGTGTTGAGAATCGCCGGATCGGTATTATAAATTCCTTCCCGCGCGTCGAACATTTCAATCGGGAACGGAACGATGCGTCGGAACTTTAGAGGATCGTCAACGACTGCCAGCTTTTTATGGGCGGCTTCATTGGCGGATACGCGGTCAAAATTCGTGCAATTTGAATATACACCGGCAAGTAAAGTAAGACATTCATCCGCATAAACTAAACTGTGACTGTTGTATGCCGAACTCCAACCGGCGAAATTTGTCATATAAGCGGTGGATGTCGGGTCTGTGCCGATAAAATTTTCTCCCGGCATCACGAATCTCTGTAATTTAATAATGGAGCGGCTGTCAATGTACGGTACGGTCGTAACACCGGCGGCGCAGGTGCCGTTATAATAATCGGCGGCAGTCGAACCGGCAGGATTGATGATGCGGAATTTTCCGGAAATGCACGGCGCGGCTTCGGTTACGCCGAGACTTAAAATGTCCGCCGTGACATCTTTGGTGATAATAGCGTTGTTCACCGGATTTCTTGAGACCAATTCAATTTTTATCCACATTTGGCGTACCAGATTCCCGTTGCCGGTCGTGCCGAAACGCTCGCCATTGAGCCGCGTCGCGACATATTTGTCAGCGAGCGGCTGCATTGGTAAAGGCTGATAACCGCGTGTGCCGGCAATCGCTAATTCACTATCTCCTAAAGCGTCGCCGTCGAGTCTTTTCCCGCAGATTCCGGCAATCGCCGCCGTGCCGACACCCGAAGCGCAGCCCGGCAGCTTCGCTTTTTGGTCGGCGAGACTAATGCGAATACCTGTTTTGTTGTAATAGCGTTCACTGACCGTGACCTCGTTATCGGCGTTACCGGCGGCGACCGTCACCGGCGTAATCACCGGTGCGGTCGGTGTGCCGCCGCTGTTGTATAAATCGCCGACATTTCTTCCGCGTTTGATTAGCTCGATATAGTCCACCGGCACATTAGCCGCCAGACTGGAAATCCTTAGCGGTAAATCGAGCGGCTTTTGCCGCGCCAACAGGTTGCCGCCGAACAGTGCTTGGTTTGCTGTCCACGAAGCACTTTCATAGACCACCGGCATATCGGCGTTGTAGAGTTTCGGTTTGTTCATCAAATCCTGAAAAACCGGCGTTCCGCTTGCCGGAGTCGTCAGAACGCTGCCCATATTGGCTTTTAACTGAACATCGGTTGCGCCGTTTTTGATAAAAACATTTTCGCCCCAGGTGGTCGAAGGTTTGCCGTTGCGACCGATATCGGTGACGATTTCGCCGACGGCGGAGACCCGCGAGTTAAAATAAAGTCCGGTTCCCGCCATCATAAAAAGACTGCCGTTAGAGTGAACGCGCCCGCCGAAGTCGAAACGCGGTCCGGGGTGAAATTCGAGATCGTCATTGTAAAAAATGCCGAATTGGAAAATCGGGATGCGGTTATTAACGATGTTGCGGGTTAATTGGACTTGCACACCGGAGGAATCGGTCGCCGTCGTTCGCAGCCGCCAATTGTCTCTGGTCGCGTATAAACCGGCGAAGGCGTCTCTCTCGATGACGGCGATGCGATTCTCGGAGGTGCGGTCAACTTCCTGGTTAAATGTGTAGCCCGTAATACCCGGAACAGCAGCGGCGCGAAGCGGATCAAAATCCGTGTCCGCCGGGCTGAGTCTGGTTTCAAAAACCTTATTAAAGTTTCTGGTCATCATCTCCAAACTGCCCTGCGCCGCGTAGGTTGTGCGCCCTTCCGCCGTTTCGTTGCCGACGGCAATTGCTTCGGCGGTGGTTCTTGACAGAGCCAGAGCGACGAAGACGCTGATGAGAACTAAAACAAACAACGCGATCACGATTGCTGATCCGCGCTGCTGCGAATCGGTTTTCGTATCGGTTTTGATATTTGAAAAATCTTTTGGCTTCATTTCTGATTTGCTCATATTAATCTGTCTCTCATCTGTTTTTTAGTTGGGATCGTAACCTAAATTGCGTGTGCCGAAAGTCGAAGTCATCGTCACCCGGTTGGGCTGTCCGGCGGAGTTCAACTCGATGCTGCGGACGCTGATGGTAAATCTGATTTGCCGCACGGTGGCAAGATTTGCCTGAATGTCATCCGCCGTGCCGGGAACGCCGTCCACACCGGCACTCGGATTATCGGAGACGGTTCCGTCACCCAATATGTATTGGATTTGCAGATTTTCCACGCCGTAAATTAATGGTTCGTCAACAAAAGTCGTCGCGGCGGCATTGGCATATTCACGCCGATTGAGAATGCCGTCAGTAGAAACAAAGTAAGTTACCATTCGCATTCTCTGGATACTGGCGGGCGTGGTAATTCCTCTTAAAGGTCCGGCAGTGCCTGACAAATTAAACCCGAGCGGGTCGCCGTTGGCAAACTTGATCGTGTTGCCGCCGCTGATTTCCGTCGCCACGCCGAGCGTCGAGCCGGTATTGCCGGTGATGACATAAATGTCGTTAACGCTGCACGCCGCCGTGCTGCCGGCAACCGGAACTATTTGGTCAATTCCGCCGACGGTAGATGCCGCGTTGATGCTTAAAGATTGAGAAACCTGTTTGCCCGCCGCGCCGACCAGATTGAAAGTCGAATCTTTAAAAAGGTAAGTAACCTGATCCGTCAATGAATTGGATGAAGCATTAAGCGTAATATTGTTTCCAGCGATAATCGGCGGCACAATATCCTGCGTGTTATCGAAGTCATTTGGAATATTCAGCAGTGCAGAAACTCGATTGTCCGGCAGCTTAACCGTGTTTTTCAACGGATAATCAAAACCGGCGTTGAGCGTGTCGCGTCCGATGGTATTCAGGGAAAAACGAGTATTCTTGGTCAGCGGAACTTCCTGATTGACCGCCGAACGGCTTTGCATGGCGATTCGCATTACTCCGTAGACCGCGCTCGTTACAATCAAAAAAATAATTATCGAGATAATTAACTCAATCAACGTGAATCCCTTTTGATTACGACGGGCGATAACTTTTTGTCGGTTGGGCAAAATTTGGTTGTTCGGCATTTTTTTTTCTCTAATTGGCAACGGCGTAATTTGTCAGCACGGTCGTCGAAACTTCCTGTCTCTGGATGGTTCCGACCGAATAGGTAATGGTCACTTGAACGAGCCGAATCATCACCGGAAAAGTATTGGGAGTCGCGCAGGTCGGCGCAGGCGAAGGGCGATCCAAATCGCATTGGTCGGTAATAACTATTCGCCGCTGCATTCCGGCAATCGCCGCTCCGTTATCGTCGGCAGTTCCAAAAATTTGGTCGAGTCCGGCACCTGCTGTGACCGGCTGCAAACCGTTGAGAAAGATGCCGCTGAAACCGCCGGTTCCATCGGGATTGCTGCCGACGTTGCCGACGGCATTCCAACCGAGGCGACGCAGCGGGTCGGCGGTTTCTTTCACCGACATAATTGATTCCATCGTCGAGGTGGCAATTTGTTTGGCACTCAACTGCTGCTGTTGAGCATTGGATTGAAGAACGCCGCCCGCGATGGCGGACAACAACGCTAAAATTCCGACGGTCAAAATGACAAACGCGCACATCACGTCAATATAGGTAAATCCCGCTTCCGATTTAACTTTCATAACTTTTCCAGCTTTTTAATTATTCGGTATAAATGTCGTTCCGTTATGTTTCCAGTATCTAACTGCTCCGCTGCCGCCGAAAATCGTCACCGCCCGCACTTCCTGCTTATTGTTTGGCGCGACGTTACCGGGCGTGAGCGGTGTCCAAAAATATAGATTGGCACTCACCGGAACCTGAGCGGCATTGACCACCGAGCCGTCGGCGCGAAAAGCGACTTGCCAGACTCGGTTGCCGTTGACCGTCGTGCCGCCGCGCAAATGCCCGGTGACATCGGTGATAAACGCCGCGTCATTATAATTCGGCGGATTCGGTTTGCTCACGCCGGTCGGAATCTGGTCAACTCGGATGTCGTTCGCGTTTTCGAGCGGCAGCGATTTAATTTGTAAATCGTCGGCGGCTCCTGCGCCTCTGCCGTCAATAATCAGAGCTTGATTGTCCGTCAAATCAATCTCGAAGCGGAAAACCCGGCGTTTGGTCAGTGCCAACTGACTCGCCTCCCGCATCATGTCAATCACTTTCAACGCCTGGTCTTCAGATTTGTATTGTTTCTGGTAATTGAGCAGATAAGGCAGTGAAATAGCGGACATCACGCCGATAATGACCAGCACGATAATCATCTCGATCATCGAAAAACCGCTGCTCGCGCCGCGTTGCGCCATTTTTCTGTTCGTGGTTTTTGGGTTGGTATTTGCTCTCATTCTGTTTTATCGCATCGTTGATGCCGTTGTCTCGAAACAAAACAATTTGTCCGGTAATTTGTTTTCGGCGGCACTAACGACTGTTTCTTGCACTCCAATAATTTCGATTCGATATTTCGTAATTTTTTTCGGATTAGCAGAAAGCACATTTGCGAAATGTCGGAGACGACTAACCAAAGACATCAAATGTTTTTGGTTAGTAACAGAGGTTTTATAACTTTACCCGCTTAGTTTTTGCTTAAAACTGAAATTTGAGAGGATGTTATTTGTTTTTCAACAAACCTCAATTCAAGTTTTAACTATTCCTTTTCAAGCGGGTAAGTTTATTTTCCATTTG
>JAJAZE010000500.1 GCA_026785925.1 Pyrinomonadaceae bacterium | reverse complement strand
CGGTTTGGGGCGCAATCACGCGAATATTACGAACTCGGTCGTCAGCATTCTCAACAATCAGCCGTTCGACGCGCCGAAAAAATCTTTCAGCGAGATGCTTTACAAAACCGCTTTGGAAAAAGGCGGCGCAGCAGCCGTCGCCGAATACCGCAAACTCAAAACCGAAAACGCCGCGATTTACGATTTTTCAGAAGGCGAACTCAACGCGCTCGGTTATCAACTGCTCGGCGCGAAACGCCCGCTGGACGCGCTGGAGATTCTCAAGCTGAATGTCGAGATGTTTCCCAAATCATCGAATCCGTATGACAGTCTCGGCGAAGTTTATCTGGCGGGCGATCAAAAAGAACTCGCGCTCGCCAATTACAAAAAAGCGTTGGAACTCGATCCGGCAAACTCAAACGCCGCGCAGATTATCAGTCGGCTCGAAGGCAAAACGGTAAAAATTAACCCTGCCGTTTACGACGATTACGTCGGCGAATATGAAATCGCGCCCGCCTTTATTTTAACGATTACCAAAGAAGGCGAAAAACTGATGGGACAAGCCACCGGACAGGGCAAACTGGAGTTCGAGCCGACTTCGGCAACGCAGTTCGTCGTCCCCGTTATCAAAGGCAGTGTTTCGTTTGAAAAGGATGCCGCCGGGAAAACGAGCGGCTTGATTTTGATTCAAAACGGGCGGACGATTAAGGCGAAGAAAATTAAATAATCGCCTTAACGCAACCAAAATCGAACTTATCAAATTCGACTTTCTTGCCCGAAAATCAGATTCATTTTATGATTGATTTTACGCTGATCGGTGAGGTTGAAAACGTCGAAGTCATCGCCGTCAATCGCGGAATTCGAGACTTGGCACGACTCAACCGCTCGTTCGGGCGCGGACGCTGGCGCAAACTCAAAGGCTCGGCGCACGTCAAACTGCCGAGCGGTCGCATCCGACACGCCGAGATTCACTGGTATGAAGCGCACGGCATCGGAAGGCGTAATATGAAAATCAAGCTGCCTTTTTTAGATTGATATGAACCAAGAAAACCCAAATCCGCAATTCGTCGTTTGCGTTGACAACTCCAACATCGAGGCATCTCTGGAATTCGGCAAAATCTATCGGGTCATTCCAGATGCCGATGCCGAGAATGAAGGTTTGCTGCGGATAATTGACGAAAGCGGCGAGGATTACGGATTTACCGCGTCGAGATTTTTCCCTGTTCAGTTGCCCGCCCAATTGGAGCAGATGCTTTCCGTCGCGTATTGATCAGATAACTTTTTCGCCGCAAATTCCGCAAATTCTTGGAACTGCGCGAATGCTCGATTGTTAAATTATGCCGCAAACCAACCACATCGAAAAACATTTTACGGCGGGCGAAGTCGTCCGCGATGTCGTCATCGGAATGGCGGACGGTTTGACCGTGCCGTTTGCGCTGGCTGCCGGAATTTCCGGCGTGGTTGATTCGACCGCGATTGTCATCACGGCGGGTTTGGCGGAAATCGCCGCCGGTTCGATTGCGATGGGTTTGGGCGGATTT
>JAJAZE010000499.1 GCA_026785925.1 Pyrinomonadaceae bacterium | reverse complement strand
CCAAAGAGAAGATTTCGGATGTTGTGATGGAGATTGCCTGTGGTTTGCACAACTTGCGAGTAACATTTCGACAACCAATGCAAACTATTGATATTACTAATCTTGAAGAATTGTTTTATTTCCAATAATGTCTATTATGAAAATAAATTTACTAAAGTTTGCCGCCGTTTTTGCGTGTTTGTTGTGTCTGGCGTTTTCCGCCTCCGCCCAAAAACGCAAAACTAATAATAAAAGGACGAAAACGTCCGTCGCGTCAACGACGATGGTAACGACCGCCGATGTGCAATCCGGTGCGGAAAAAGTTTCGACGCAGATTAAAAACGTCTCGAAATTTATCTATACTCTGGGCGGCATCGCACGAGTGGTCGAAGATTTGGACAGAGAAATCGCGGCGCGGAAGGCATCTCGCAACGCGCCGGAACTCAACGCGAAAATCAAGCAGGATGTCATTACTTCGCTCAGGAATATGCGTGCCGGACTGGTCGCTTTAGAAATCGAATTTCGCACGAAACCCGCGCTCCGCAGCTACCTTTTTCAGATTCAGGGAATTTCCGATATGTCCGGCACTGCCGAAGATCAGGCATCAAACGGGCAATTAACCGAATCGGGCAAAACGCTTTTGCTGGTGGTCGAGAAATTGGCGGACACGCTGGCGGCTCTGCCTTGACGTAAATTCACCGGATTTTCAAAAACAAAAAGCGCGGCTTGAACATTAAAGCCGCGCTTTTTGTTTTTCGTAAAATTTTTCAAACAAACCCGATCTAAGCCGCCACCGACCGCGCCTGAAGAGTCGGTCTAAAAGTTATTCCGAGCGGCGTGACAGAATTTTGCTTAAGAACCATTTCAATCGCCCGTGTCGGCACTTGATAGGCGGCAGCCAGATTAGTAACTGTTTCGCCCGCCGAAAATTGAGAATTAATCCGATCAAAAAGTTTATGTCTCAAATCACGACCGCACTTAAAACAAGTTCCCTGTAACGGAAAAAACGTATCCAATTCGTAATCATTCATAGTCTGCCTCCGACAAAATTTTATTTAGTCAACAATGTAGCACGATTTATTGCCGGAAAGCAACAAAATTTTTTTAGCCGTAGACAACAAAATCTTATTGGCGAAAGCCGCTTATTTTGAAGATTTATCTCGCTGAATGTCCTGAGTTTAAACTTGGCTCTGCCGTGCTTCGCTGGCGGGCAATGCGCTGAGACGCGGATTTTAAAACATAGATTTTCTAAATAAAAAAACTCTTTGCCATTCGGCGCAGGTTCGTGTATATTAACGATACTCCTAATAGTTTAGGTTTAGTGGAAGAAAGGTTTGAGGCAAAAGTTGTGGAAGCTGCCTCAAACCCTTTTTAATTTTAAAGACTGGAAATTAGCTTTTTAATCAATAGACTAAGAACGTCAGTTAAATCTCAAACACCATATAGATTGGTGATAAAATGATAAAAACAAAGTCCTTACGAACTCTCAATTTTGCGAAAGCGGCAACCGAACAGTCGTCTTGACACCCTTTTGTAAGTGATTTTCGATGGTCAGAAGTCCCAGATGTCTCTGGACGATGCGATGACTGATTGCCAAACCCAAACTCGTTCCGCCTTCTTTGTTTGCCGTGAAAAACGGGTTAAAAACTTGCGGCAGAGCGTCTAGTGGAATGCCGCGTCCGTTGTAGGAAATCGTGATGACGATGTGCGGTCGGCTGAAAGTTTCAGTCGGCAAAAATGCCGTGTCGGTGATTATTTGCAAATTGCGTTCGCCGTTATCGCTCGTTTCCATCGCCTGCCGCGCGTTAGTGATTAAATTAAATAAAACCTGTTGAAGCTGCGAACCGTCGCCGTCCACGGTCGGCAAATAAGGCGCGAGGCTGAGCTTCGTTTTGATGCCGGAGTTTTGCAGTTGATGATTGAGCAGCCCGACGGTTTTTTCGATCAAATCGTTGATGTTGACGGGCGCGAATTCGGGCGAGTGTTCGCGCGAAAAATTGAGCAGTCGTTTGACCAGCGTCGTGAGGCTGGAAGTTTGCTCACGAATCGCGGCGATTTCTTCGTTGTTTTGCAGTTTTGGGTCGGCGCGAATTAAAAATTCGACGTTTGCCGAAATGATATTGAGCGGTGTGCCGACTTCGTGCGCGATTCCGGCAGTGATTTCGCCGATGGCGGAAATGCGTTCCTGTTGAATCAGGCGGCGTTCGATCAGTTTTTCGTCCGTGACATCGCGCGTCGTGCAGACGACACCGCCGACGCGCCCGTTTTCGTTGATAATCGGGTCGGTAATAACGCGCAGAACGCGCCCGTGAGGCAGGTCGTTAAGCTCGACTCTCTGCGGCATTGTTCCGTGACGGTTCGCATAATCGTGCAGTTCGGGCGCGGTTTTTTCGAGTTGTGATAAAGTTCGCAGCAGCGCATTCCGACGAGATTTTCAGTCGTTGTGCCGAACATTTGCGCCAGTGAATTATTGGCGCGTCTTATTTTCCCCGACGGCGCGTGAATCGAAACGCCGTCAGTCATCGCATCGAAAGTTTCCTCCCATTCGGTGCGCGCCTCGGTTACTTCGTTCAACAAATTAGCGCGTTCGAGTGCCACACCGACTTGTTTGCCGATGCCGGTCAGCATTGATTTTTCGTGTTCGGTAAAGTTGCGCGGCGCGTGATGAAAAAGCGTGATGACACCGCGCACGACTCCGCCGCGTCCGATCAGCGGCACGGCGGCGAGCGAGCCGATTTTTTCGCTCGAAACCGGACGCGACAAACGGCGGTCGAACGTCGTATCGCTGACCAGCAAAGTTTCGGCAAGCACGGCGGTTTGCCCGATGACACCTTCGCCGAGTTCAAAACGTCCGAGCATTTCGCGCACTTTTTTTGAAAGATTTTCCTGTGCGCCGAGCTTTAGCGACTCGGTTTCTTCATCAAGCAGATGAACGCAGCCCGAACTCAGATTCATCACGCGCAGCACGGCGTTTAAAATTCTTTCGAGCAGCGATTCGACTTCCGACATCTGCGTAATCGCTTCGGCAACGTCAATCAGCGCGAAAAGCTGCGCGTTGCGGCGCGAAATCCTTTGCTCGCTTTCCTTGCTTTTCGTCACGTCGCGGATCACGGTCGAGATGCCGGCGAAATTTCCGGCGCGGTCGTAAATTGCCGTCTTTACCGAATTGACCTCGATGATTTGCCGTCTTTGTCGAGCATCTGCGTTTCAAAATTTTCGATGCGTCCGGTGATTTCGACTCTGCGCCAAAGCGCGGCGAGATGTTCGGCGGCACGATACGGCGAACTCTCCGGCAGAATATCGGCGAGCGCGATTGATTCTTTTGAGTTTGGAGCGAAACCGAAAAGTTTTTCCGCCGCCGGATTCGCGTAAAAGATGTCGCCGTCCGCGCCGATCATTAAAACGGCATCGGGCAAACCGCGCAGAACACCAATCAGAGGGTCGCCGCCCGCGTATAATTTCTTGGTGCTGATGACGGAACTGAGCGAAGACTTAGGCATAAAAATCGGGAAATCTGACCACAGATTATCACACAAAGTTTATTTGCGCCCGCTGCTTCAAACTGCGACAACTTCGGTTTTAATCGAAATTTCCGGTTCTGAAATTACTTCATCGAACTGCTCCTCTTCAGTCGAACCCGATAAAGCCGTCGTCGAAGACGCGCCGCCCGCGATGGTTTGCGTCAGCGCGTCGAAATAGCCGGTGCCGACAAACGCCTGATGTTTGGTGGCGCGATAACCGTCAATTTCCGATGCGAATTCCTGTTCCTGCAAATCGGCGTAAGCCGTCATTCCCGATTCTTTATAGTCTTTGGCGAGTTCAAACATCGCATAATTAAGCGAATGAAAACCAGCCAGAGTAATAAATTGAAATTTATATCCGAGTGCGCCGAGTTCGGTTTGAAACTTCGCAATCGTCGCATCATCGAGCTTTTTCTTCCAATTAAATGACGGCGAACAGTTGTAAGCCATCATTTTTCCGGGAAACTTGGCGTGAATCGCGTCGGCAAATCGGCGGGCTTCCTCGATATTCGGCTCGCTCGTTTCACACCAAATCAAATCGGCATACGGCGCATAAGCCAAGCCGCGCGAAATCGCTTGTTCGATTCCGGCGCGAACCGTGTAAAATCCTTCAACGGTGCGTTCGCCCGTGCAGAAAGATTTGTCATATTCGTCCACGTCGCTCGTAATCAAAGTCGCCGCGTTCGCATCCGTGCGCGCCACCAATACCGTCGGAACGCCCAAAACATCCGCTGCTAAACGCGCCGCGACGAGTTTCTGAACGGCTTCGGTGGTCGGCACTAAAACTTTGCCGCCCATATGTCCGCACTTTTTGGCAGATGATAATTGATCTTCGTAATGGACGCCCGCCGCGCCCGCTTCGATCATTGATTTCATCAATTCGTAGGCGTTTAAGTTGCCGCCGAAACCAGCTTCGGCATCGGCGAGAATCGGGGCGAACCAGTGAATTCCGTTTTTGCCGTCGGCGTGATAAATTTGGTCGGTGCGCTGAAGCGAATTGTTAATTTTTTTGACAAGTTCCGGCACGCTATTCGCGGGATAGAGGCTCTGGTCAGGATACATCTGTCCCGCGACATTTGCGTCGGCGGCGACTTGCCAGCCCGAACAATAAATTGCCGGCAGTCCGGCTTGCACTTGCTGAACCGCCTGCCCGCCGGTCATCGCGCCGAGCGCGTTCACATAATCGGCGGTTTTCATTAAATCCCACAGTCGCTCCGCGCCCATTCTGGCAATCGTATATTCGACCTGCACCGAGCCGCGCAGCCGCACGACATCCGCCGCCGAATAACCGCGCTCGATGCCCGCCCAACGTGGATTTTCCGCCCAATCTTTTTCGATAGTTTTTATTTGTTCTTCGCGTGTCATTTTTTTCTCCTTTTTCAAAAATTTTTAGCCGCAGATTTACACAGATAAACGCAGATGGAGAACAGGATTTATGTTTCTATTCTTCTTCGTTTTCATTGTTTTCTTCAGTTGATTTCCGCTTTATCTTTCTTTGATTTATCCGTGTCAATCTGTGTAAATCTGTGGCTAAAAATTTCTCTTTTTTTTCTGTGTTTTTACATTTGAAATTAAATCGGGTCGTGCCATTCTTTCGTAATCATCTCTTCCGTGATGCGTCTGGCTTCGGCGTATCTTTCCTTTTCGGTTTCCCAAACTTCAACCGGCAGTTCTTTCAGAATCCGCGCCAATTCTTCATTGAAAATTCTCGTCACGAGTTCGGGCGTGTGTTGCGCTTCGTTGTTTTCCGAATCAACAATTTTCACCGAATCGCGGTGTTTCATTCGCTGGGCAATCATCAAACGGTAAATCCGGTCGGTCGCCAAATCTTCCATATACCCGTCAAGCAGACTCGCGCCTTTGCCCGACAGAACGCCGTGCCGGTAACGAATCGCGGTTCGCGCCGCCGCCCGCGTTCCTTCCAAAGTGTGTTTGCCGATGCCGCGCGGCGCGGGACGCAAATCGGGAAATCGCTCGCGTCCGACGTATTCGATAAAATGCTGATTCGGCGCGGGAAACTGCGCGACGGCAACCGCGTTTTGATCGGGATGTCCCGTCCACGCGCCGTCCATTCCGACGTTCGCCTCGTTGCGTTTGTCGGCTTCCAAAACTTTCAAAGCGCGTTCGTTTTGGTCAGCGTCGGCGCGGTTCGGAAACAGCGCGGTCATTCCGCCAATCGCCAGCATTCCGTGTTTGTGGCAGATATTAACGAGCAGTTCACGCAGATTTTGAAAGAAAGCAATGTCCGACGGAATCGTATTTCTATCAGGCAAAACCCATTCGGGATTTTCCAGATTAAAATGAATCAGACTCGCCATATAATCCCAGCGTCCGAGATTTAAACCCAGAATATGCTCGCGCAGGTGATAAAAAAATTCTTCCATTTGATACGCCAACGGATGCGCTTCGACGAGCGCGAAACATTTAATAAATCCGCGTTCCCAACCGAGTTTCGCTTCGATTGCCTGAAACAAATCGCGCCAGAAAATCGCCTCTTCCGCCGATTCGGATTTTGGAATGTAAAACGTCAAATTATGCTGCAGCTTTTCCTTTTCAACGCCGAAAGCAATTCGCGCCGCATCATAAACCGAAGCTGATAAAAGCTCGTTCGGAAAAACATTCGCCTGACTCAAATGCAGCCCGCGCAGGCGAGTCAAGATTACCGTCGCGCTTTCTTTAATCGCCACTTCTTTTTCACGTTTTTTATCAAAATAGGTTAGCTCGCCGTGCAGGGCGGACAGCGCGTTTTCAACGCCTTTTTCCAGATTTTCCCAAACATTCGCCATCGAATCTTCGAGGTCAATCATCACGCCGGGCGCACCGGAATTGAGCATTTTAACCACCAGTTCGCCGTCGTCCGCCGGTCCGGTCATCTGGTTGCGCTGATCTTCGATATATTTCGGCAGCGCGATTTTCCAATCGCCTTTTGCCGCCTGATTATTCGGCAGATGATTCGGCAGATCGCCGTTGTGCGAAGCCTGTAAAACACCGATTCTTTTTTTCGCAATTTCCTGCTGACGCGGCGAAAATTCGCGGTGCAGCGGTTCTAAAAAATCGTGAAAACCTGGCGGCAAATCTCTCGGCGCGTCGAATTCCGGCGGCGCGTGATTGATTCGCGCATCGAACGCTCTTTTCGTTTCGGTCGTCGTCATCGGTAAATCTCCTTTGTTCAAAATGCTGAACGTCAGTTCGTAATCAAGAAAGTTCTAACCTTACACTCGACGGCAAAAGTTTGTAAATAGCTATTTTCAATTTGTTCGCCATTGTGAACATTATTTCACAATGGCGAACAAAGCTATTCGTATTGGCGGATTTTTGTGGTAATGTTTTGAATTATTCAGGAAGAATCAAATATGTCGGAAGAAACCACGTCAAACGCCGTCGAACGCGCGTTTTCAATTCTCGAAATAATCTCGGAAAGCAGTCAGGGCTTGAGCAATTCCGACATCAGCCGTCGTCTGAAAGTTCCGAAAAGCTCGGCGAGCTATATTCTGCGCGTGATGGAAAAGCGCGGCTATCTGACGCGCGGCGAAGGCGGCAAGTATCGTTTGGGTTTTAAAATAATGAGTCTTTCGCATCAGCAGTCGGCGCATATTGACGTGCGCGAAGTCGCCAAACCGATTCTCGAAAAGTTCGTCGAAAAAAGCCGGATGTCCGAAGCGCATCTCGCGGTTTTAGATAACGGGCGAGCGGTCTACGTCGAAAAAGTCGAAGCCGAAAACAGCTTTATTAAAATGGATATTTGGGTCGGTCATCGCCTGCCGGTTCACACGACGGCAATCGGCAAAGTTCTGGTCGCTTATTTGCCCGAAAATGAAGTCTTAAAAATTCTAGAGCTGCGCGGGATGGAAAAAAAAACGCGCCGTTCGATTACCGACCCGAAGAAATTCTTGCGTGAACTCGAAAAAGTTCGGGAATACGGCTTCGCGCTCGACAACGAAGAAAACAATTTGAACGTGCGCTGTCTCGCCGCGCCGATTTTTAGCGCAAGCGGTGAAGTCGTCGCCGCGCTCGGAACTTCGACAACGATTCTGCAACTCGACAAATCGCATTTGCCGAAAGTCGTCGAACTCGTCAAAGATGCAGCGCAGCAAGTTTCAAAACAAATCGGTTATTCAGCCAAAAAATAAAATGATTTTTGGAAAATATCGTAGAAAAGCGATTTGTTAGTTGCCGCCAGCTTTAGCTAGTAGATAATTAGCTAAACAGGTGAGCCAAAGTTTGACGAGAATTTGTTTGAAGTTCAGCGTCCAAACTTTAGTTTGCCGTTTCCGCCAGCGAAGCGCGGCGGAAACACACGCTGAAGGCGTGGACTCTAAACTTTTCAAATCTT
>JAJAZE010000498.1 GCA_026785925.1 Pyrinomonadaceae bacterium | reverse complement strand
TTCGTCCCCTGCGAATCATTCGCGTTGTTTTCGGCGCGATACCAACTGACTTGATTCACGGGCGAAGCGATGCAGGTGATACATTTGCCCGCATTTCCAGCGTTGAAGATTGATTGAATTTCCGTCTGCGAAAGAGCGCGGTTGTAAATTGAAGGTTCATCAATCAATCCGTCAAACCCGGTTGGTCCTGGATTATTGCCGATAGTCAGAGGCTCCGTCCCGCCCGTTATTGGGTTAGGCGTAGTCCCGCTGGCGGATAAAATGCCGTTGATGAAAATCTGGATTTCTCCTGTGGTCCCGTTCAAAGTAAATGCGACGTGAGTCCATTGATTAAGCGGGATTGCATTTGCCGACGTTATCGCGCCACCATTGTTGATGTTGACATTTAGGGCATTGGCGGGAGAGGTCTTAAGAACCATATTCCAAGGGTCTTTATCCAGAATGCGTGTGTTTTGGCTGGGTATTGAACGTGGAAAAATCCACGCCTCAGCCGAAAAGGAACCTGTGATGTTAAGGTTTGGATTATGCGGAATCTCCACCGAGTCATCATTACCATCCAGATTAAATGCTTGCCCGACTTGTCCGGCACCAAATGTCGCGCCATTTTGAAGCGTGCCGTTATTCACTCCGGTAGAATCGTTGGCGTTGTTTTCGGCGCGATACCACGAAACCAAATTCGCGGGCGCGGCGACACACGCGACCGGACTGAACGAATCGTTCGACTCGTCTTTCGCGTCGTCTGTCAGCCACGAAAACAAATCAATCGGCTCAAACAGCGATTGCTGCGCCGCCGAAGGCAAGGTGAAAGTTGTCAATAATAAAACTAAGCCGAGTGAAAATTTTCCGATTCGTTTAAACATAACTCTTATTCCTTTTTACAATTTCTCGCCCTCAGAACATTTGATAAATTGCCGCCAGCCGACGTTTCAGATTTTTCACCGTTGAAATTTTTAGTAATGTTTCACGATTTATGTAAATAATGAAACGATTCGGAATAAATTATAGATAAAACCGGGAAAAATCTCTCAGTTATCATCTTTCATCTCTCATCTATTCCGAAGTAAAAAACCTGAGAACTTACACCGCATTCGCCATAAAATTTGAACCATCGTCAAATTCTTCAAATTTCCGGCTATTGAAAAGCCGCCGGAATCGGTTTGTCGTCCGCCGCGCCGAACGCCGCGCCCGTAAAACCTTGGGAACTTCGCAAGACAAACCAGGTGCCGTTTCTAAAAACAGCAATGTCCGTTCTGCCGTCGCCGTCGTAATCCGCCGCCGTCGGCACATCGGTTGATACGCCGAACTGTGTCGCTTCAAAATTCTGCGCCGGAACTCCGGTCGGTCGCGCCACATACCAGAAACCGTTTGACGGGCGGAAGACGGCGAAATCGCTCACGCCGTCGCCGTTGAAATCTCCTGACAAAGGAACGTCGCCCGTCTGTCCGAACGCCGCGAACCGAAATCCGTTGTCGGAACTCCGCAGGTAAAACCAGGTGCCGTTTGACGGGCGAAAAACGGTAATGTCCGATTTGCCG
>JAJAZE010000497.1 GCA_026785925.1 Pyrinomonadaceae bacterium | reverse complement strand
TTTTTGAGCCTTTTCATATTTGTTTATTAACTCAACTGTCTTGATTTCAAAAATTATCGAATCTTCCACCAAAATATGGCCATTGTAATTTCCAACCACACGACTGTGAAAGTAAACTTTGATCGGAACTTGTTGCTCGGCTTTGATTCCATTTTCTTCCAATAAAATCATCAAAGCATTTTCGTAAACCTTTTCGAGAAACCCAAAACCTAATTCCTGCCGAACTTGAATGGCAAGTCCGACGATTTGATAAGAAAGGTCTTTATAAATAATTTTATCTTCCATAATTTTTTAGCCACGAACAAACACGAAATTGCACGAAATTAAGATCAAAGATTTTATCGAATATTTTTCCTGATTTTCAAAGCCAATTATTTTTACTTTTTGCCTTCTTCTTATTTCGTGTCTTTTTCGTGTTTGTTCGTGGCTAATCTCCTAATCCATCTTCCGCAAACGCAGACGCAAAGACTGCAAACGAATAAAGCCTTCCGCGTCGAGTTGATTATATGCGCCTGCATCGTCTTCAAAGGTTACGACTCGTTCTTTGTAGAGCGAATTCGGCGATTTGCGACCGAGAATCGTGACGTTGCCTTTATATAATTTTATGCGAACTTCGCCCGAAACGGTTTCCTGCGTTTGGTCAATCATCGAACGCAAAATTGTAAATTCCGGCGCGAACCAGAAACCGTAATAGATTGATTCGGCAAACTTTACGCCCAAAGAATCGCGCAGACGCATCACTTCCCGATCCATCGTGATTGATTCGAGTGCGCGGTGCGCCGCCTGCAAAATCGTGACACCAGGCGTTTCGTAGACTCCGCGCGATTTCATCCCGACGAAACGATTTTCTACTAAATCAACGCGCCCGATGCCGTGACAGCCTCCGATGTGATTGAGTTTGGAAAGCATATCAATCGCGCCGTATTTTTCGCCGTCAATCGCCGTCGGCTCGCCTTTTTCAAATTCGATAATCATTTCTTCCGCTTTATCCGAAGCCTTTTCCGGCGATTTCGTCAACAGGAAAATATCTTCGGGCGGCGCAGTCCACGGGTCTTCCAAAATGCCGCCTTCGTAGGAAATGTGCATCAGATTTCTGTCCATCGAATACGGCTTTTCAGCGGTTGCCGTGACATTGATGTCGTGTTTAGCGCAATAAGCAATTAAATCGGCGCGACCTTTGAAATCCCAATGCCGCCACGGGGCGATTACTTTGATGTCGGGCTGCAAAGCGTAATAAGTCAACTCGAACCGAACCTGATCGTTGCCTTTGCCGGTCGCGCCGTGCGCCACCGCATCCGCGCCTTCTGCTTGCGCGATTTCGATTTGTTTACGGGCAATTACCGGACGCGCCAAACTCGTTCCGAGCAGATAAACGCCTTCGTAAAGCGCGTTTGCCTTGACCGCCGTCCAGACGAATTCCTTGACGAATTCCTCGCGCAAATCTTCCACATAAAGTTTCGACGCGCCCGTTTTCAAAGCCTTTTCTTCCAAACCGTCGAGTTCTTCGCCTTGCCCGACATCGGCGCAGAAACACACGACTTCCGCGCCGTAAGTTTCTTTTATCCACAACAGCATCGCGGAAGTGTCGAGTCCGCCCGAATACGCCAAAACCACTTTGTTGATTTTCTTGTCCATTAATCGAATAGCTCCCGAATCGTTTTGATAACTTTTTTTTGCGCTTTATGATCTTTGACCGCCATAAATATCGTGTCGTCGCCGGCAATCGTGCCGACGATTTCGGTGATTTTGGCGCGGTCAATTCGCACGCAAATCGCCGAAGCCAAACCGCTGCCGCATTTTGCCACAATCAAATTGTCGCCCGCCGCTTCCAAACCGTATAAGCCGAAATCTTCTTTGGCAGCCGTCGGCGGCAGTGCATAAAAACCGTTGACTTTAATTATTTTGAGTTCATCCAAATCGCGTGAAACGCTTGACTGCGTTGACGAAAAGCCTTTCTTCGCCAGACTTTCAGTTAGCTCGTCCTGCGTTCCGATATTCACGACGCGAATCAAATCTAAAATCGTTTGCTGCCTTTCTTCCTTTGACATAGCTGCTCGATAATTTTAATCTGCTAGTTGTTTATGCAAAATATATTGCATAAACATTGCATAGATGAATAAAACTAAAGTTTGAGTTGCAGTTTGTCAAATGAACGAAGAAAAAAAATTGTGGGGCGGCAGATTTACGGGCGCGGCGGACGAAAATTTCGTGCGCTTTAATCGGTCGTTCGGTTTCGATTGGCGATTATTTGCGGCGGACATCTCCGGCTGTCTGGCGCATTGCGAAGGTTTGCGCCGCGCCGCAGTTTTAACGCCGGACGAAGCCGACGAAATTCAGGCAGGCTTGAACAAATTGCTTGAGCAATCGGCGAAAGACCAGAATTTTTTCGCCGATTCGTCCGCCGAAGACGTGCATTCGTTTATCGAATCGCGGCTTATCGAAATCGTCGGTGATGCCGGGCGCAAACTGCACACGGGGCGCAGTCGGAACGATCAGGTGGCGACGGCTTTGCGGTTGTGGCTGCGCGAGAAAACCGACGAGTTGGCGGACGAGTTGCGCGACGCGCAGAAGTCATTGGTTGATTTGGCGGAAAAACATCAAACGGCGATTTTGCCCGGTTACACGCATTTGCAGCGGGCGCAGCCGATTTTGTTCGCGCATTGGTGTTTAAGCTATTTCGAGATGCTCAAACGCGACGCGGCGCGGCTTTCCGAAGTGCGAAAACGCATCAATGTTTTACCGCTCGGCGCGGCGGCGTTAGCTGGAACCGCTTATCCGATTGACCGCCGAGCGGTGGCGCGTGATTTGGGTTTCGAGGCGATTTCGGAAAATAGTCTGGATGCCGTCAGTGACCGCGATTTCGCCGTCGAATTCGCGGCGGCGGCGGCGTTGATAATGACGCATCTTTCGCGGCTCGCCGAAGACGTTATTCTTTACGCGACGACCGAGTTCGGCTTTTTTGAATTGAGCGATGCGATTTCGACCGGTTCGAGCTTGATGCCGCAAAAGAAAAATCCCGATTCGATGGAATTGGTGCGCGGAAAATCGGGCAGAGTTTTCGGCAATTTAATGGCACTTCTGACAATGCTGAAAGGCTTGCCGATGGCTTACAACAAAGATATGCAGGAAGATAAAGAAGCCGTTTTCGACACTTTCGACACGACGCGCGACTGTCTGCGAATCTCGGCGACGGTTTTGCGAAACATCAAAGTTCGGGAAGACGCAGCGCGCAGTGCCGCCGTCAAAGGTTATCTGAACGCGACCGAACTCGCCGATTATCTGTCGAAAAAAGACGTTCCTTTCCGCGCCGCGCACGAACTCGCCGGAAAAATCGTGCTATACGCGATTGCGGAAAAAGTCGAGTTAAACGAATTGGATTTGAGTGCGATGCGAAAATTTTCCGTGAAAATCGAAGCCGACGTTTATGACGCTTTATCGCTCGAAAAAACATTGGAAACGAAGAACGTCACCGGCGGCACTGCGCCGAAACAAGTTAAAAAAGCGTTGCGGCAAGCCCGACGATTTTTATCGGGAAAAACTGCCGGTTAACCATTCGTTTCTGAGTTTTTCAATCGCCGTTTCCTTATGTTTCGCTTCGACTTCAATCCACGGCGCGAAGCGAAATACTTCCGGCATATCGAAAATCAAATCGTGATGGGCGCGGTCTTGAAAACGGTCGCGTCCGTTGGAAATATGCACGAGTTGATTTTCTGGATTCGCCCACGTTTCACGCGCCGCCCAGAATGTTTCCGTCACCGAATCGTCATTATAGCTGTCGAGTTTTTCGCGGCAGACGTGGTGGTGCGCGTCGAAAACCATCGGAACTTTCGCGCGGCGGCAAACTTCTAAAATCTGCGCCGATGAATATGAGTATTCGTCGTTTTCAAAAGCAATGCGGCGGCGAATGTTGTCCGGCAATTGCTCGACCGACGCGACCAGTTTATCAATTCGGTTGCCTTTGCCGCCGTGAATGTTCATCGTCGCCCACTCGGTCGCCGGTTGATGCAGTAAATCAAGCGTTCGGGCGTGCATTTTCAAAATCTTGACGCTGTTTTCGATCACCGTTTCCGAATCGGAACTCAAAACGACGAACTGGTTGGGGTGCATCACGATTCGCAGGTTATTTTCGATTGCCTTATTTCCGACAATCGCTAATTGGTCGGCGAATTCAGAGAGAATTTCCGCGCCGATTGGCTCGTCGGCAAACGGGAAAAGCTGCGAGGACAAGCGGTAAAGGTTGATCTCGTGCGCCGCACAGAATTCAACCGCGCTGCCGACGCGGTTGATGTTTTCCTGATAAAGCACACGCAGCATTTCCGCCTGCGTCGGCTCGTCAAACGACAACAGCCGTTTGCGCGTGACGGTTTTGTAACGCACCGCGTCGCTGGTCGTGATGCAGACCAAACCGAGATTGTTTTTGACGCATTTTGTTTCTGCTTTCATAAAATTATTTTGCCGCGAATTATAAAAATCGCACGAATATAATTTGGGTTGTTTTTAGTCGTGCGATTTTTGTAATTCGCGGCTGATTTGCATCTTTATTTCTCCAAGGCGTTAAAAATAAACGGAA
Source organism: Pyrinomonadaceae bacterium (assembly GCA_026785925.1). Lineage (GTDB taxonomy): Bacteria > Acidobacteriota > Blastocatellia > Pyrinomonadales > Pyrinomonadaceae. Next base: position 14,977 of record JAJAZE010000497.1, on the reverse strand, counting down.
ACGTCCCGAAAGTCTGTCCGCGATGCTGCGGGCGAAACGCGAACAGGACGATTTTTCCTTTGCCGTAGTTAGTTTCGGCGAGCGCGGTTTTGCCGTTCAGATATTTTTCGCCCAACAGCCAGCCCGACAGCAAAGCGTTTTTATTCGCGTAAGTCGCCGCTGATCGAACTTTAGTTTGATCGGTTATTTCAAACGCCGAACTGTTGATAAAATACGCGGCGGCTTGTTTGCCGAAACCTTTTGCCAGCGGACTCGTTTTGTCAACATCGAGCGACAAAATCGAACCTGGACAATAAAAATCGCCGCGTTTCAAACCGCTCAAAACATTTTTCAGCGGCAGATTAAACCGCTTGATAATCATTTCGCACGACTCGCCGAAACAGATTAACCTGCCGCCGTTTTCGACGAATTTTTTCAAATTTTCAACGCCTTGCTCGGTGATTCCGCCGGTGAATTCCTTCGGATAATTTTCTTCCTTCAAACCGCTGACCATCGAATTTTCGCCGTCCGAGGGCAAAATTATCGCGTCGTAATTTAGATTATTACTGCGAAAATCCGCGTCGGAGATTGATTTGAAGGGAACTTGAAAGGTATCGAAAATCAGCCGCGTCCAGCCTTCATCCATCGAAGCGGTAAAACCTTTGTAAAGCCCGATGCGCGGATTGGTTTTCAGCGGATTCGGCAATTTCGCAAACGCTTCGGTCGCCGGTTCGAGATTCAATGTGCGGCGCACTTGGTTGATGTCTTTTATTTGTTCCAATTGCCGCGCACTGTTCGGATTTTCGATGATTTGCGCGACCGGCGAAGTTTCCACGCCCATTTGCAGCGGCAGCGTCCAGCCGGCGACATCATACGGCACGTCAACATTTCCTTTTTCGTCCACGCGGTTCGGATAAATTTGTTTGCCGAACAAGGCTTCGACGTTGTTGCGCTGCGGCTGGTCGGTGAAAATCAGGAAACTGCCAAGCGGAATTTCCGTGTCAATCGTCTGCGTCAGGGAAGTCGAAGTTTTCAGTTCGCGGTTCATTTTATAAACTTCGATGCCCTGCGCGATTAAAATTTCGATAAATCTCGCAACCGTTTCCTCGCGTCCCTGACCGGCGAAAACGACGTAAGCCAGCGGCTGTTTGGCGTTGGCGTCGGGGCGCGAGTTAGCGCGGTTTAATTCGTAAAAATTACGCAGATAATTTTTGCGAAACTTCGCCGCCATTTGCAGAACCGAGCGCGAAGCCGACATTTCCAGCGCGGCAATGTCGCCCGCGCCCCAGTATTTCGGCTGCCACGTCTGCGGATAACTGGTCGAAGTCTCCAGCGGCGAATTCAAACCGCGCGACGGGCGCGACTGCTTCATTTTGTCTTCGGTAATTAAAACCGGCGACATCAAATTTGCGCTCGCGGCTTCCGATAAAATCCCGATTGAATTGTGAAAATACGGCGCGGAACGAAAACCGCCGTGCCACCAGGTATCGAAAGTCGTATTCGTCGCCACGCCCGCAAATTTGGCGGCTTGCAGATCAGCCGCGATTTTGTAGCCTATCAAACCGACTTCGCGCAAAATCAGCGGCGGAATATTCGGATTCGGCGGATCGAAAAACGGCGGAATGATAAACCGCGCACCGTTTTGTCCCATCTGATGAACGTCATAGACAATCTGCGGAAACCACTCGCGCCAAAACAATTTCGTGACGGCTTGCGTCTCTTTGAGGTTGAGCATAAACCAGTCACGGTTGTTGTCGTGTCCGGCGTAATGATGGTAAAGTTCCGGCGGCGAAGTGCCTTCGGACGGCGTTCCGAGAGTTTTTCGATACCAGTTCGCCACGATGTCAATGCCGTCCGGGTTCGCCGACGGAATCAGCATCAAAATCGTATTCTCTAAAATCTCCCGCGTTTCGTCGTCGGTCGCCGTCGCCAATTCAAAGGCGAGATTCATAGACATTTGCGACGCGACGATTTCCGTCGAATGAATCGAACACGAAATTGCGATAATAGTTTTGCCGGTTTTTACCAGTTTTTCCATTTCGGCTTCGTCTTTGATTTGACGCGGATCGGCGAGTTTCTGATTTATTCGCTGATATTTATCGAGGTTTTTGATATTGTCAGCCGAGGAAATAAACGCGGTGATAAACGGTTTGCCGAGCGTCGTTTGACCGATTTGCTTGACTGTGATTTTATCGCTTGCCGCGTCGAGCTTTTGAAAATAATTGGTAATCTGCGACCAGTCGGCAATGGTTTTGTCGTCCGTCGGGTGAAATCCCAGAACTTGTTTCGGCGACGGAATTCCGTTTTTAGCAGTCGGCGATTCGTTTGTTTTCTTCTGCGCTTGCGTGAAAGTCACCAGGCACAGCAAAATAAACAAACCGTAAATTTTTGCGGTAAAATTATGTCTGAACATTTATTAAAAACCTTTCCTGTAGAGTTAGCTCACAACGAGAAAATCGTGTTTCCCGAAAATTTTAGCACAAAACAATCGTCGTCGCTGACCGGAAAACTGCGCTATTATTACTCGCTTTCGATTCTGGCGTTTTTTTTCGTATTTCTGATGCCGCCGATAATGCTCGTCGCCCGCGTCAAGGGCGACCGTGAATACGCTTATCCTTTTGCGGCTTGGGGCGCACGAAAATGGCTGCGCTGGTCGGGAATGAAAATCGTCGTGCGCGGACAGGAAAATCTGGCGGAAAATCAATCTTACGTTTTTGTTTCCAATCATCGCTCTTACCTCGATACGGCGATGATGTTCGCTTATACGGGCAGGAAAATGGGCGTGATTGCCAAAAAGGAAATGCTTAATTGGATCGTCGCCGGGAAATTTATGAAATACGTCAACGTCATTGCGATTGACCGCACGAATACCGAATCGGCGATTCGGACGATGAAAAACGCGGGCGACAAACTGCGCGAAGGCATCTCGTTCGGCGTGTTCGCCGAAGGCACGCGGGCGATGCGCGGCGAACTGTTGCCGTTCAAAAAAGGCGCGTTTTATATGGCTCTCGAAACGGGTTTTCCGATTATTCCGGTAGTGATGAAAAACACCGATTACGCGATGGGCAAAAAGCAAAACACGGCGCATCCGGCGACGTGCGAAATGATTTTGCTGCCGCCGATTGAAACCAAAAACTTGACCGCCGAAAAAGATTTAACCGATTTATTAATTGAGGTGCGCGGCGCGATTGCGGAAGAACTTTTCAGTCAACAGTTATCAGTTATCAGTTATCAGAAAGAATCTGAAATAAACTGATAACTGTTGACTGATAACTGATAACTGTTCAGGGTTTTTTCGGCGTTGGAGTCGGCGACGGTTTCGGTTCATCTTTAACTTCTTCTTCGTCGTCCAAAATTCGCACTTCGCTTTTGCCGATTGCGTAATTGTTGTATTTAACGCGCATTTTCAGTTTTACGGCATTGCCGTTGTCGAAAACGAGTTCGTCGTCCGAACTTGCCAGCGACGGAAACCAGTATTTGCCGTCCACGTTTTCACGCCACGTCTCAACTACGGGAAATCTTTCATCTTTCTGTTCGGGAACGGCTTTGCCTCTTGTTTTAACAATCATCAAATCGCGGTCGTCCACCCAAATTCTGCCGGAGAAAAAATGTTCCTTGACTTTCTTTGGATCGGGCGCGACCTTCAGCGCGACATCGAACACATAAAGGTCGAGTTCGTCAATTTTCTCTTTGCCGAGATAGGTAAAATTATACTGCGAAGCGACGGCGGGATTAATGGCGAATTGGTCAACGCCGCTCAGGTTGTCTAAATCATTCGCCGAAATTGTGATTTCCTTTAAAGTCGAAATCGGCGCGAAAACGATTTTCTCGATTCGTTTGCCGCCTTCGGTTAAATTTAAATATGAATCGCGCCGGTAAGTGCCGGAGATTTGTCCGCCCATTCCGACCGTTTGAATGCTCGCGCTCCGGCTGAATACGTAGGTTGTCAGCGCGTTGCGAAAAGCCGCTTCGTTCGCCGTGAAGGTCTTGACGATGCGGTCAATTTCCGTCTGGCTTAAATCTTTTTTGACGATGTTCGACGCTTGGGCAAACGCGCCGAACGCCGCCGAACACGAAACTAATAATCCGAATAAAATAATTTTCGCTCTTTTCATTTTTGTCAATCTTTAATCTATTTTGGAAAACATTTGATAGATGCACGAAAGACTTTGAAAGTTTGAAGCAAAGCCGCGCGGTGTGCCAAATTTTTTCTGGAATGTTTTAATAGTTCTGCCAAGTTAAAAAATCAAAAGAGGTTGCCGTTTTGCGTAAAATAACCGAATTACCCGAAGAAGTCGAACAATTCCGCGATGCGAAATGGCGGCGCGAAGAGATTTCAAAAATCGAAACCGCCGCGCAGGTCGAGGCGTTGGTCGAGGATTTAGGGTTTTGTTTGGCTTTGACCGATTCGCGCACGAATTTGCCGAGCGTTTATCTGGCGGTTTGCGGCAGACGCGACGCGCACTCGCCGCGCAACGTGCAGAAAGATGTGGAAATGAGTTTGGCGTGGGAATTAAAAGATCAGGTAATGCAGCGCGGAAAAATCTATTACGGCAAGCTCTGTAAAGGTCGGGCGATGTTCGTCGCGCCGCGTCTGATTCCGTATTTCAACGCGATTTGGGGCTTACCGAAAAATCAGGAAAAATCGGCTCTGCCGGATGATGCCAATAAAATTCTCAAAGTTCTGCGAAAAGAATGGGAAATGGGAACGTCGGATTTACGCATCGAAACGCGAATCGAAACGCGCCAAAAACTGACCAAAGCCCTCGACCAATTGCAGCGGGCGATGAAAGTCGTGCCGCAGGAATGTCTTTATCACCCGACTTTTACCTATATCTGGACTTTGGCGGAAGCGCGGTTTCCAAAGGAAATTGCAAAGAAAATTGCTCGTCAAACTGCCGTCCAAGAACTCGCCCGTGCCTTTCTGCAAATGTGTGAAATGACGACGCGCGGCGAATTTGCCAGAGCGGTGGGACTGACCCGCGCCGAAGCGGGAAAAGCCAATCACGCGCTCGTCAAAGAAGGTTTCGCAGAAAGAATGTCCGTCGGTGTCTACAAAATAAGTGATAAGTGAGAAGTGATAAGTGAGAAGTGATGAATGTTACTTCTCACCTATCACCTATCACCTATCACCTATCACTTATCACTTTCCCTCTCAACCTTCATCACTTTTAAATTTTCGCGCCAGTTTTCATTCAAATTAAAGCGATAAATTTCAATTGCGGGCGCAACAATTCTGGATAAAAACGTAAAATGCCGGTGAAAACTCAAAGTCGGCGCGACCAGATAAACGAGCGTTGCTTTATCCGCAATCGCCAAATCGCCGAAGATTTGCGCTTTTTGAAGTTTGCCTTTGCGCCGCTGTAGTTCGATTTTGCGCCAGTAATCGGCGGCTTGAAACATCATTTCGCGGTCAGGCTCGACTTTTAATTCGATGACGATCAAGCGTCCGTCTTTCCGCAGTGCGAGCAAGTCAATTTCGTCACCGGCGGCGCGGAATTGATGGTGAATCGGCGACAAAATCAGATTGTTATCGAGCAGATTGATGTTGCGCCGCAGAATCGCTTCGAGCCACGCTTCGGGCGCGAGCCGGAAAAAATCGTGACGTTTGTTCGGCGAATCAAAACGGCGATACGTTTGCAGATTTTCGAGCAAGTCGAAAAATTCCGCCCGCGTATTTTCATTCAGAATTAGTTTTTCGCGCTCGATGCCGAACCAGACTTTCTCCTCGCCGCCGATGACGCGGACGCGGGCGAAGGGCAAACCGAAGAACCGGATGGTTTCGCCGTGTTTGGTGAAAACAACGTCAATCTTTTCGGGCGCGAGTTTGACGATTTCGCTCGCCGTGCGGCTTAGAGTCAGATTTTCCGACAGCGCGATTTTCGGCGGTTTTTCGCGCCATAAATCTTTGATTTCTAGTTTTCTTTTGTTAACAATTTGCTTGGTTTGCGATTTAGCATTTTGGCGGGCGATTTCTTTGATGAAAATTTTCGCTTTCCAGTTTTCATTCAGCAAAGCGTGAAGTTTTCGCAGGTTTTGATAAAGTTTTTTCTCCGTTAAAATCCAAATTTCGTTGGTCGGCTGGCGGCGCGACTGTAATTTTGTCAGCCATAAAATCGCGTTCGTCAAAAGATTTTCCGGCGCGGCGACGGCGGAAACATCGGCGAGCGCGGCGATTTTTTTCTTTGCCGAATCTTGAAAAATGATTTCGGCAAAACGCCCGTTTTCTTTATTAAGAGCGACGCGCACGAGTTTCGATTCGGGATTTTCAGCGATGATTAAAGCGGCGATTTGATTGGCTCGCGCGAGTCGGGCGAGTTCGACCGCCGCGCTTAATTCACCGGCGGAGGTGCGCGGCACGAATTTGATTTTATCGTTTTCGCGCCCGAAATTGCGCGTTACGGCAAGCGTCAGATTTTTATCTGCGATTCGGTAATCGGTCACGCGCCACAGTTGAAAACCTCGCTCGTCGAGAAATCCGCAGATGATTTTGCCGCGTTCGCGGGTGATTTCAATTTCCGCTTTCTGCACCGCGAAACTTTTCCCGGAAGCGTCAACCAGCAGCCATTCGTTATTGGCGGCAAGCGTTTCAGTGATTTCGGCGAGCGCGATTTCGAGATTCATTTCGTTTCGACCGCTGCCATTTTTCTCAGCAAAGATTTGACCATCGCCTCCGACCAGAGCGCGTAGCCGTGCGCCGACGGGTGAACACCGTCAGCGAAAAAATCGTCGCCGACTTTAGTCGCTTCGTCGTAGTAAAAGACGTTTTCAAAATGGCGGACGATATTTTTCGCGTTTTCGTGATGCAGCCGGGAAATGCGCCGCAGAACGAATTTGAGCGACGGCGGCAATGCCGTAAAATCAACGATGCGCGGCGTATTCGCCAGTAAAATCGTTGCCTGCGGATATTTCTCGCGCAGAATTCGGACGAGTTTCGTCATTCCGCCGCGCCAGCGATTCGGGCTGCTGACTTTGAATGTGTCGTTGCCGCCGAGCGCGACGACGACGAAATCCATCGCCGTCTCCGGCAGTTGCGGCACGAGTCTTTCGAGCGTTCCGCCGACGGTAATGCCGCTTTCGCCCAAAACGTGCCAGCGCACCGATTTAGCCATCGCCAGGCTGAGATATTTGGCGAATTGTCCGCCGAGAGCCTCCGCGTGATGCCGCGCCCCGACACCGGCGACGGTTGATTCGCCGATTGCCAGTAAATTTAATGTTGCCGCGTGTTCGCCGAAACGCCCGACCGTCGCGCCCGCCGCATCGGGTAGTCTGCCGACGCGCTTTCGCACCCGTTGTCCCTGCCAGTAAAAATAAGGCGCGAACGGCAGCACGAGAATTCCGCCGATGATATAGAGTGTTTGTAATAGTTTCGGATTCATCAAACAAATTATACAAATTTTTTTGATAGTGAACTAAAAGTAATGTTTTTGAGTTGCTGCGGGCTTTAGCTCAGGCAAATTTCAATTTAGCGAAAGTCAAAAAAGAAATTGACAGGGATGACAGGATAAAGCGGGATCAGAGAAAAATAAAATTTTAACCATTCTTGTCAATCCTGTAAACCTTGTCAATTGATTGGTCTTTCACCCGGCATTGCTTAGTTCACTAGCGAAAATTCAACTTGATTTTCGAGCCTGTCCGCCGCTTGTGCTAAAATTTTCACTACGCTGATGTTTTCGTCAAACTTATTCAAAATTTTACTCGTTGGCAGTCTTTTGTTTTGCCAATCGTGCAGTTACTGGCGCGGCAAAACGGAGGCGACACCTGCGCCCGCGCCGTTTGTCGCCGAAGAATTGAAAAGCGAGATTCCTTTTTCGACCAAAGAGCCGGATGTCTATCAAACCGAAATTGTCGTGACGGGCGAAAACGGTTTGGAGGAAAAAACTTTTGCGGCGAAGAGCGGCGCAAATCGTTTGCTGACGCTGGATTTTCAAGGCAAATCCGAAGTCGCGTTTTTGCAGTCCGGCGAAAATCAGAGCTTTATAATCGCCCGCCGACAAAAAATCTACGCCGAAAACAAATACGAAAACATCGCTGCGAAAAGCGATCCGCTCAAAGATTTTTTGACCGTCGAGTTGATTAACCGGGCAGCGGACGCGAAATTTGAAACGCGCGGCGCGGAAAATAATCTCGTTAAATATCGGGTAAATTTGGAAGACGCGAAAAATTCTGAAATGATAATTTACGTTGACGAAAAAATCGGGCTGCCGGTCAAACAGGAATTTTACAGCATCGTCGGCGAACAGAAAATTTTGACTCTGACGGTGGAATTAAAGAATTTCAGTTTGGCGGCGGACGCGAGTATTTTTGCCGTGCCGAAAGATTATCGCCGGGTTTCGCCGAACGAATTTCGGGAAATTTTGCAGCGCGAACGAATAAAATAATGGTGAACGAACAAAGTATAAAAACGGCTTTTGAAACGGCACAAACTACGCCTTATCTGAAACTGCTCGGCATCGAACTGGTCGAACTCGGAGCGGAAACCGCCGTGATGAGCTTGGAAATGAAGGACGATCTGCGCCAGCCGTATGGATTGCTTCACGGCGGCGCGACCGCTTCGCTGATTGATACGGCGATGGCTTTTGCAAATCTGAGCGTTTTAGCCGCCGACGAAAAGGCGACGACGGTTGATTTAACCGTTCAGTATCTGCGCCCGCACACGACCGGCAAAGTCATCTGCACGGCGAAAGTTATTCGCGCCGGAAAACGAATGTTGTTTTTATCGGCGGAAGTCGTCAACGAACAGGGAAAACTGGTGGCGACGGCACTGTCAACTTATACGAAGGTCTAGGAAGTCTGGGAAGTCTGGGAAGTCTGGGAAGTCTGGGAAGTCTGAAAAGAAGTCAGTTTTGACTTCCTATCACTTCCCTAGACTTCCTAAACTTCCTAAACTTCCTAAACTTCCCAGACTTCCTAGACTTTTTATGGAAGAACTGAAAAAATTCGCCCGCTACTTTAAGCCTTACAAATATCAGGTCATCGTTGGAATTTTGTTTATCTTGGTTTCGATGGCGTTCGGGTTGCTCGTCCCTTTTTACATCGGGCGGGCGATTGACGATTTGAGCGCGGGCGTGACGACTGAAAAAATTGTTTATTACCCGCTTTTAATTTTGGGCATCAGCGCGGTCAGCGGCGTTTTTCTGTTTTGGCAGCGGCGGCTTTTGATTAACGCTTCGCGGCATATCGAATATGATATGCGCGGCGATTTCTACGCTGCGCTGGTCAATCAGCCGCTCGAATTTTTTCAAAATAACCGCGTCGGCGATTTGATGGCGCGGGCGACCAACGATTTATCCGCCGTTAGGCAAATCGTCGGACCGATGATTTTATATTCGTTCCAGGCGATTTTCGCGCTGGCGATTGTGCTGCCGATTCTGCTGAACATCAACGTCAAATTAACGCTGCTTTTGTTTATCACGATGCCGCTCGTATCTTTGACGGTGAAGTTTTTAGGTGAGCGAATTCACGTTCGGTTCGAGAAAATTCAGGAATTCTTCTCGGACATCACGGCGCGGGCGCAGGAAAATTTGTCGGGAGTCAGAGTCATCCGCGCCTACGCGCAGGAACAATCGGAGATTGAAAAATTTCAGGAACTAAACCGCGAATACGCCAAACGCAACATCGCGCTCGTGAAATACGGCGCGGCGATGCGTCCTTTGCTGTTTTTCTTTATCGGTTTAGGTTTCGTGATTATCGTCGCCGTCGGTGTGCCGATGGCGGTGCGCGGCGAGATTACGGCGGGCGAATTTACATCTTTTATTCTTTATTTGCAGCGAATGATCTGGTATTTAATCGCGCTCGGCTACGTCGTCAATCTTTACCAGCGCGGCACGGCTTCGCTCAAACGATTTAACCAGATTTTAGAGATCGAGCCGACGATTAGAGACGCGCCGGACGCGCAAGAGCAGCCGAAAATAAAAGGCGCAATCGAATTTCGCAACTTAACTTTTGCCTATAACGGAAAGCCGGTTTTGCACGAAATAAACTTGAAAATTAACGAAGGGCAAACCGTCGCGCTCGTCGGCAAAACCGGCAGCGGAAAATCAACTCTGATTAGTTTGATTCCGCGCCTGCTCGACGCGCCCGAAGGAACGGTTCTGGTTGACGACACGCCCGTGCGCCGTTTTCCGCTCGCGCAGCTTAGAAGATCAATCGGTGTCGTGCCGCAGGAAACTTTTCTTTTTTCCAATACGCTGGCGGAAAATATCGCTTTCGGCGTGGACAAGGACGAATTACGAATTACGAATGACGAATTACGAGAGACGGAGAACAACCCGGATTCGCAATCTCAAATTCCGAGCTTTAACGGCGAACAGTCGGAAATCTTAAATCTCGAATCCGAAATCAGAAAATCGGCGGAGATTGCGAGTTTGGCGGAAGACATCGAAGATTTTCCATATAAATATGAGCAATTAGTCGGCGAACGCGGCATTACGCTGTCCGGCGGACAGAAACAGCGCACGGCGATTGCCCGCGCCGTGATGCGAAATCCGCGCATTTTGATTCTCGACGATTCTTTATCGGCGGTTGACACTTACACGGAAGAAAAAATCCTCAACGGTTTGCGCGATGTGCGGGCGACGCGAACGACCATTATCGTCTCGCACCGCATCTCGACCGTGCGCGATGCCGATTTAATTTGCGTCCTGCACGACGGGCGCATTATCGAGCGCGGAACGCACGAAGAATTGATTAAATTCGGCGGCGAATACGCCAATTTGTATGAGAGACAATTGCTCGAAGAAGAATTGGAGGCAACCGATTAAAATTGCCGGATTGAAAAATGAGCGCAAAAAAACCGTTTCAAATTAACGAAACGGCTGTTGAAAATAGACTATTAAATTTTTTTTATAAATGTGTTTGTAATTCTATAAATTAACCTCTTCTGCCCAATCTGCTAACCATCACGCTTTTTCTTCCGAAACGCACGGCTTCCACGCAGCTTGGCATCCAAATATCTAATATGCGACCTTTAACTGCGCCGCCCGTATCGGCAACCGTGTAAATTCCGCTGTATGAACCGGCGGTGATTTGAATGCGTGAACCGAGCGGTAAAACGCGCGGGTCGGCGGCGACGATGCCGCGCCGAACACCGCTCCCCATCGCGGTTCTGCCTTTTAAACAGTAAGCCGTCGCCCTGAAAGCGTTTGCTTCGAGAGATTTTTGACTTTTATTGGTTGAATCGGCGGCAGGCGTTTGAACTTGAAATTGTTCGGTTTGAATTGTTTGATTGTCTTGACTATTAAGTTGATTATTAAGTTGTTGTAAATTGTTTGGCGAATCGCTCGCTAAGGTGACGGCTTCGACGGTCGGTTGGAAATAAAATAAAAATCCGAACAGCGACATTATGCCGAGGACGCTTCCTCCAGCTAATTTTATCATTATCAATTGCTCCTTATTGTTGGTTTGTTTCCTTCCATTTAAAATTACAAAAATCACAAATTTCGGTTAAATTTTAGATTGTTGAAATTGTTTGAATGGACGAACGCAGAATGTTCCGCGAAGAGTTTCTCGTAAACATTGATGATCTTAGCATTTTGAATCGGGCTTGTCGAATGATAAAAAATCAACGGAATATGGCAGACTCGAATTTCACTCGAAAACACATCGGTAAATTCGTTTCGTTGATAGACTTCAACCGTCTAATTTCGTATATTTCAAACGGCTTGTTAAAAAAAAATGAGGGAAAATTTTCTATGCAGGAACGTCGCCGAGCGTCGCGCTATAACATTTCCTTTCCGATTCGTGTCGCCTGGAAAGATGAACACGGACGGGAAGTTGTGCAGGATGGTTTGACGGAAAACGTCGGACAACAGGGAACTTTAGTCTTTATGCCGCGTGCGCTGCCCGCCGTCGGCAGCAAGGTTAATTTGGTCATTACGGAAAACGCCGAGGAAGAAGTGAGCGTCACGGCGCAGGTCATTCGCGTCGAACGCAACGCCGCGCATCCGCAGGCGGCTTTTCAATTAACCGACTCGCTGCGGCTCTGGAAAAAAAGAGTCTGGGAATACGCGGGCGGCATTCTCGCCGCCGAAAAGCCGGAAGAATTCGACGATTGGTAATTGCACAGTTATCAGTTATCAGTTAGCAGTCATCAGTCAACAGTTATCAAAATGCAGACTGATAACTGATAACTGATAACTGCTAACTGCTAACTGCTTATGAAAATTTTAGTTCTCGGCGCGGGGCGAATGGGACGCGGCGCGGCTTATGATTTGATTCACAACTCGCCCGCCGTTGAATCGGTTACAATTGCCGATTACGATTTGGTGAAAGCCGAAACTGTCGCCGCTAATATAAATAGTCCGAAAATCCGAATCAAACAAATTGATGTCTCAAATTACGCCGATGTCGCAGCTTTGATGCGCGGACACGACGCGGCGATTTCTTGCGTCAATTATTGGTATAATCTCGAACTCTCGAAAGCGGCGATTGAAACAGGGACGAACTTTTGCGATTTGGGCGGCAATAATTATGTGGTTGACGCGCAGCTCGCCCTCGACGCAGCGGCAAAAAACGCCGGAATCAACATTATTCCCGACTGCGGACTCGCGCCCGGAATGGTTTCGGTTTTGGCGATGCACGGGGCAAATCGTTTTGAGGAAATCGAAGAAATCCACATTCGCGTCGGCGGTTTGCCGCAGAATCCGAAGCCGCCGCTCAATTATCAACTGGTTTTTTCCGTCGAAGGTTTAATCAACGAATACGTCGAGACGGCGCGGGTGATTCGCGGCGGCGAAATTACGGAAGTCGGTTCGATGACCGAACTCGAAACTCTGAAATTTGATGACTTTCCCGCGCTCGAAGCGTTTCAGACTTCGGGCGGAACTTCGACTCTGCCCGACACATTTTTCGGGAAAATCAAAGAACTCGACTACAAAACAATTCGCTACGCCGGACACTGCGAAAAATTTAAAACGCTGATTGATTTGGGTTTGTGTTCGAGCGAAGAAATCATTGCCGATAATGTTAAAATCAAACCGCGCAAAGTTTTGGGCGAGCTTCTGCAAAGAAATCTGCCAGCCGACGAGCCGGATTACGTTTTGATTCGACTGGAATGCGTCGGCACGAAAGACGGCGAGCGAAAAAGACTGCGTTACGACATCGTTGATAAATACGACGACGCAGCCGATTTGAGCGCGATGATGCGGACAACGGCATTTCCGGCTTCGATTATCGCGCAGATGGCGGTGCGCGGCGAAACCAATTTGCGCGGCGCGACTCCGCAGGAAAAGGCGATTGATGCCGATAGATTCGTTGCTGAACTGGCGCGGCGCAATATCGTCATCAACGAATCGGAGATTACCGATTAAAATCTGGCTTTCAAAAAACTCGGAAGTTTCCGTGCGCGAACAAATCATCGCGCAGGTTTCGCTCGGCATCGTCAGCGGCGATTTGACGGCGCGCGAAAAACTTCCCAGCACCCGCGAGATCGCCCGCCGTTTTCAGATTCATCAAAATACGGTTTCCGCCGCTTACCGCGAACTTGCCGAACGCAATTTAGTCGAGTTCAAAAAGGGAAGCGGTGTTTACGTGCGCGAAAATCCGGCGGGCGAAGTCGGCGCGAACACGCTCGAACGTCTGACCAGCCGATTTTTTCAGGAAGCCGCCGCGAACGGTTTTTCAACCGACGAAATCAAAGCGCATTTGCAGAAACATCTGGCGGCAAAACCGTCGCCTCATTTTCTCGTCGTCGAATCGGATTCGGAGTTGCGAAAAATTTTGATGGCGGAAGTTTCCGACGCGATCAGTCGGGATGTTGCCGGAACATCGTTTGAAGAGGCGGCGAAAAAACACGCGGGCGGCGATGCGAAAGTCTGGCTGATATTTGATAAAGCGGAAAATTCGCAGCGTCTTCCGCCGCCGGACGCGACTTGTATTCGTCTCAAAGCCAATTCCGTTCCTGATTCGATGACCGGAAAAGCGCGTCCGGCGGAGAACGATTTGATCGCCGTTGTTTCCGGCTGGGAGAGTTTTCTGACGCTGGCGAAAATGTTTCTGCTCGCCGCCCGCGTCGCGCCGGAAACCCTCGTTCTGCGCTCGCCGAATCAAGCTGATTGGAAAAACGGTTTGCAGAATGTTTCGCTGATTATCTGCGATTCGGCGACGGCAAAGGAATTTCCCGCCGACGAACGAGTGCGGATTTTTCGGCTGATTGCGGATTCTTCACTAGAGAAACTGCGCGAATCAATCGAATAACTTAAAGTTTCCGATTGTTGGCAGAATGACGTTTCATTAAAAATGTCGTTACTTTACTTTGTATATCAATACGCCTTTTTTCCAGCCATTACCAAAGCGACTGCCAATATATGTTCCGCCGACTAAGCCAGCTATGGGAAATAGCACCAGAGCAGAATAATTATCTTCATCCCGATTCAACGCTCCGGCGACTACACCACCGGCTAAAAATCCGATTGCCGCACCGATGAGTCTGGTGCGCTTTCCTGATTTCGGAACCGCGAGATAAATTGCTTCAATAGTGTTTTTGGGTAATGCTGAATTGCGTCTCTTAACGGATACTTCGACTTCATCAGTTTTGACGTTGACTAAAGAACCTTTAACGGTTTTGCCGTTGGTGGTCTTGATAAATAAATCAGTTCCGGCTGCGAGTTTTTGCACTGCGTTCCAATCACCCTGAGTGGTTTGTGCAAACGAAAATGGAGTTGCTGTTAAAATTAAAGCAAACATAAAAAGAACGACTGAGATTTTGGTTTTCATAAACTCAAAGATACGAGCAAATTTGCACAGCTAAACAATGGTTGTGTCACTTTCTCTAACTGTCACAGTTTGCGATGCGTCAGAATTTTGGAATTTCAAACAACATCAATTTTATAACTTGACAGCATTCGCATTTGTAATCAAAGTTGTTACAGATATGGCAGCCAACAGTCAATTTGCAATTGCAGTTCACATTTTGACCGTTCTCGCCAAGGCGGGCGAAGGAAATAATGTGAAATCCGATCATATCGCCGCGAGCGTCGGAACGAATCCGGTGGTTATC
>JAJAZE010000496.1 GCA_026785925.1 Pyrinomonadaceae bacterium | reverse complement strand
CTACGCCGACAATTGCCGAATCAATCGCCGCGCCCGCTTCGCCCGTCGCAGCGGTTGACGCGCCCCAGCCTTCCTGCACAATCAAAACCGTGTCGCCGATACCGGCGGAAACCGAATCGAGCGCGAGACAAGTGTAATCCATATCCGCGCCTTCGGGCGTAATTTGCCGGCAAAGCATCACGCGGGAACCTTCGTACCGCTGATTTTTTTGCGTCGCCACGACGTTTCCGATAACACGAGCTAAAAGCATATAAGTCTAGGAAGTCTAGGAAGTCTAGGAGGTCTAGGAGGTCTGGGAGGTCTGGGAAGTTTTGACTTTCAAGACCTCCCAGACTTCCTAGACTTCCCAGACTTATAAACGTGCGAATCCGAATCAACAATTCCGACAATCGTGCAGTCGGTCGGTGTCGAATCGCGCTTAAACGGAAAACTCGCTTCTTTGCCGCGACACCAAAACACTAATTCGCCAACGCCCGCTCCAACTGAGTCCAAGGCAATCTGCGGTTTTCCGGTCGCCTGCAAATCGGCGTTTAAAGTCTGCACGAGCAGTAATTTGCGCCCGTGAAGCGTTTCGTTTTTGATGGTCGAAACAACCGTTCCGATGACGCGGGCTAATTGCATTTTGTAAAATTGACGAGTTGCCGAATGCCAACGCACTTTTCAGAAACAGAAATTTATTCTAAATTGTCGCTGACTTCAAACGAATCAATCACGCCGACGATTGCCGAATCAACCGGGCAATCTTTATTGCCTTCTGCGAGCCGCGCCGACGAACCGGCGACGACTAAAACCGTTTCGTGAAAGCCCGCGCCGACCGTATCAACCGTCACGACGTAACCGCTTTGTTCAGTGCCGTCGAGGTTCAAAGGTTTTACGATTAGCAATTTCTTCCCGGCAAGCCGTTCGTCTTTCTGCGATGCCACGACCGTTCCGATAATTTTAGCGATAATCATTATTTAGTGGTAAGTGGTAAATGCTAATTGGTAAATGAAAGTCAAAAACTCACCATTTACCAATTAGCATTTACCACTATTTAAGTCCGAGCGGCAATACTTCGTCAACGCTTTCGTGCGGGCGCGGAATAACGTGAACCGAAACCAATTCGCCGACACGCCGCGCCGCCGCCGCGCCCGCGTCCGTTGCCGCTTTAACCGCCGCGACATCGCCGCGCACAATCGCCGTTACAAAGCCCGCGCCGATTTTCTCGTAACCGACCAGTTGGACGTTCGCCGCTTTGACCATCGCGTCCGCCGCTTCGATCATCGCCACCAAACCCTTACACTCGACCATTCCTAACGCTTCCTGCATCTGATTTTTTCTCCAGTTTTTTTGTAAAATCAATCTTTCTTAAAATTTACACCATTTCCGTTTAGATCGCCGATGACAAAAGTATGTTTTCCCTTTTCGGCGATTTTAGTAATCGTCTCCAGCATTTGAATATATTTGATATTTTCGTCGCCCTTCATCAACTCCGCCGCGTTTTTCAAAGTTCGCGCCGTAGCGACCTGCGTTCGCGCATTCTCCAAATCGGACTTTGCTCTGATTTTGGATTCGAGTTGTTTGGCAAACAACTCTTGAATAGTTTTCGGAAACGTCAAATCCTTAACCAACAGCCGCACGAGTTCGATGCCGTAGTCTTTCAATTCATTTTGCAGTCCAACCGGAATTTCCGTTAAAATATCGTTTCTTTTTTCATTCAACTCTTCGCTCTCGATTGCCGAAATGACGCGCCGCACATAAACCTGCGAAAGATTTTGGATAACTTGTTCAGTTTGCACAAAGACGTTATAAATGTTGGTGAAAACGTCGGTTGTCTCAAAAAATTTGTCGGCATTGCCGATTTTGTATTCGATAAAAAACGAAAATCTCAGCGCGACGTTATCTTTGGTCAAAACCTCTTGGTTGATAATTGTTTGAATTCGATTCGTCGTCGGCAAAGTCACCACCTTCAAAACTTTTTGATAATCGAAGAAGTCGTAAATTCCCGCGTCGAGTTTTCGTTCAAGCCGGTTTTTACGGTAGAGATAACCGATTTCGTTCGGCGAAACGGAAAACCGCACTCGCCAAAAAGACCGCCTTTGCTCGTTTTGATTAATATGATACATCAACAGATTTATGCCTTCGGAAAAAGCGAAACACCGAAGATAGTGGAAAATCAATTGAGACGCGGTTTAGACCGCGTCGGTATCCTTGATTTTGCAAACCGTTTTCGGCTCGCGTCGAAACGCCGTTTCGCTTTTTCGTCGGACAATTTTGAACGATTCTAAGTCGTGTGCTGAACCACCGGCAAACGAGGAGTCGAACCTCTTGGGATTTGCGCCGCAATACCCCGTAAAAAAATACAAATCCCGAAAACTTTACGGGTGGCGGTTGGATTTAATTCTAAATTGTTTTCTATTTTTCGGCTACCCAAAGATTATTGTTCCGGTTCGGGCAAGATTCCCTGATAAATTTCATCAACGCTCAAATCGCATTCGAGCGATTCGAGCTTTAATGTTTCGCCGCCGACGTATTCGCTCTGAAACCAAAATTTTTCGTTGTGTTTAGTGAAAAGCATCACAAATTTTCTGTCTTGCCAGACAAGCATATACTCGCGTAGACTTTCAATTGATTTATACGCCTTGAGTTTGCTCACACGGTCATATTTTTCCGTCGAAGGTGAGAGGACTTCGACAATCAAACTCGGATTAGTCAACAATCTTTGCTTTCCGAATAATTCGTAAATCGGCTGTCCGCACAAGGCTGAAACATCGCCGTAGCGGTAAGGCAGCATTGTCGGAACTTTGATTTTCACTTCAGAGGAATAAGCCAAACAACCTTTCAGGTCTAATTGATTTCCCAATAACCGGCTCAAACGGCTGCCCAAAAGCGAATGTTCAGGACTTCCACCGCTCATTTCTATTACTTCGCCGTCAAAGTATTCGTAGCGACCTTCGGCGTTGTAATCGAACTCCAGATATTCTTCCAGCGTCATCGGCTGACTTGTAATCGGAATGGCGGACATATTTTTATTTGGCGGCGGCTTGGCTCAATAATTCTATCAGTTCTTCGCGCGTCAGGGAAATTTTTGCGTCGCTGCCATTTTGATTTTGAGCTAAATTATTTTCGCAGGCAATTCCCGCGTCTCCCAAATATCCGCAGGATTGGCAGCGGGCTTTTTCGGGTAAATATCCGGCTTTCTCACGGATGTTGACGAGTTTTTTGATCGCGTCCGGCGGTAAATCGTTCGCGCCGCCCAAAGCTCTGGCTAAAATTGCGATTTTCGCCGTATGTTCGAGAGTTTCCATTCGGTCAAACGCCTGCCACAAATCTTTGCCGTAAGCGACGACACCGTGATTTTCCAGCAAAAGCGCGTTGTGATGTTCGACGAAAGGCTTCAGCGCGTCGGTCAATTCTGGAGTCGAAGGCGTTCCGTAAGCCGTCAAAGGAACGCAGCCCAAAGTTAAAATAACTTCCGACAAAATCGGCGCGTCAATCGCCAGTCCAGCGGCGGCGAACGCCGTTCCGTGCGGCGTGTGCGCGTGGCAAACCGCGCCGACATCGGGACGCATATTATAAATCAAAAGGTGCATTTTGATTTCCGAAGACATTCTTTTATCGTTCAGCGCGTTCCCTTCCAAATCGGTCAACGCCATCATATCTTCGGTCATTCGCCCTTTGGAAACCTGCGTCGGTGTCGCCAAAATCAAATTTTCGCCCAACCGATAACTTATGTTGCCGTCCGACGAAGTGACGTAGCCTTTGTCATACATCAACTTGCCGATTTCGACGATTAATTTTCGCGCTTCTCTCTCATCCATAAATAAAGAAACCACAGATTAGCACAAACAAACTCCGATAATAAAATCTTTGTCTGCGTGTTGATCTGCGGTTCGTTTTGCCTGCGTTATAAAAACTATCTACTGCGCGACGGCACGGCGTTGGGTGCGGGCGGCGGCGGCGGAACGGCGTATTTCAAATCTGATGTCGAAAATTCCTGTGAATTCTGTTCCAGCAATTGATTTCTTAGATTGATATTGATCTCTTTCAATCTTTTATTTTCCGATTCGATTTGCTGGTCGTATTGGCGATGATTGTTTCGCCGTTCACGGCTCGGAAATTGGAAGTTCGGCGCGGCAATCGTCACAAAAAAGCTGGCGATAAAAAGTCCGACAACAAATGTTAGGGCAAACGGGAGAACTCTTTTGACAAATCCTAGACAGCACATAAAATTTACCTCTCTAATTATTAAAATCTACTGCTATTTAATTATAGCGTAAAAACCGCGAAAAAAGTTTCATTTTTTTCCGTTGGAATTAACCGGTTGAGCTAGAAAATACGAGAGACTTTCGAGCGAAATCGTTAAATCAACGGTTTTCATTTTGACATCGCCTTCGACCTTCAAAGGTATCGGCGCGAAATTCAGCACGGCTTTAATTCCCGCTTTCGTAATCAACTCTAAAACGCTCTGCGCGAACGGCGCGGGAACGGCAATGACCGCCACGTTAATTTTATCTTTTTTGACGACGCGGGCAAAATCCCGAATGTCGAAAATTTCCACGTCGCCGACTTTGTTCCCGATTTTATTTTTGTCGGCATCGAACATCGCCGCGACCGAAAAATTCGTCTGCGTCAAACCATAATAATCAGCCAGAGCCGTGCCGAGTCGTCCTGCGCCGATAATCGCCACGCAATGCTCGGTGTTGAGTCCGAGAATTTTCTTTAAATGCTCGCGTAATTCGTCAACGTAATAACCGACACCGCGCACACCGAACTCGCCGAAATAAGCCAAATCTTTGCGAATTTGCGCCGAGTTCAAATGAAACTGTTTCGCCAAACCGTCTGACGAAACCGTTTTCGCGCCTTTCGACGCGAGTTCGTTCAAACAGCGCAGATAAACGCTCATTCGATTGGTGGTTAATTCGGATATTTTCTCGACCTTCATTTCTATGGTGATTATATTCGCAAAATTCTAAAAGCGGAAAGTGAAAAAGTTCGCAAACTAAAGGATGTCGAAAAAGTTTTGTGCCGTTGCCCTTAAAATGAATATCCTTTACAATTTATGTTTCAAGAGTGAAACAAAATGATTGCATATTTATCGGGGAAACTTTTAGAAAAACAGGCGACGGCGGTGATTGTGAATGTCGGCGGTGTCGGCTACGAAGTGACGATTCCGCTTTCGACTTTTTACGAACTCGGCGAAGTCGGCGACACGGTTGAACTGCGAATTTACACGCTCGTTCGTGAAGACGCGCTCCAGCTTTTCGGCTTCCGAACGCTGCGTGAACGCGAGCTTTATATGAAGTTGATTTCTGTGCAGGGCATCGGCGCGAAAAGCGGAATTTCGATGCTTTCGGGAATGAGCGCGGACGAAATCGTGACGGCGATTCGCACCGATAATCTGGCGCGTTTGACTTCGATTCCGGGTGTCGGCAAAAAAACAGCGGAGCGAATGGTGATCGAACTGCGCGATAAATTAAACGAATTCACCGCGCAGTCAACGCAGGAAAGAATCGCGGCGGGCGGCAAACAAACCGAACTTCCGGCGGACGCGGTTTTCGACGACGCACTTTCGGCTTTGGTCAATCTCGGCTACCAGCGCAGCGCGGCGGAGAAAGCCTTGAATCAAGCGATTAAAGACGGCACGGAAATCTCAGTCCAAAAGTTGCTGCGAAAAAGTTTGCAGTTTTTGGCGAAAGGGTAAATGAACGAAGATTACGAAAACGACGACAACCGGAGCGGCAAAGCGTTGGACGATGAAACGCAGGTCGAATTGTCTCTGCGCCCGAACCGGCTCGCCGAATACATCGGACAGAAAAAAATCAAAGACAACCTGCGTATTTATATGAAAGCCGCGCTCAAACGACGCGAGGCTCTCGACCATATTTTATTATTCGGTCCGCCGGGAACCGGGAAAACGACTTTGAGTTTGATTTGCGCCAATGAAATGGGCGCGGAACTGAAATCAACCGCCGCGCCGATTATCGAAAAGGCGGGCGATTTAGCCGCGATTTTGACGAATCTGGCGGAAGGCGATGTTTTGTTTATTGACGAAATTCACCGCCTCAATCCGGCAATCGAAGAGATTTTGTATCCGGCGATGGAAGATTACAATCTCGATTTGATGATCGGACAAGGCACGGCGGCGCGTTCAATAAAACTCGAATTGCCGAAATTCACCTTAATCGGCGCGACGACTCGACCGGGTTTGATTACCGCACCTTTGCGCGGACGTTTCGGCATTGTTTTTCACCTCGATTTTTACAACATCGAAGATTTGCAGACGATTGTGATTCGTTCGGCGGAGATTTTAAAAGTTGAAATCGAAGCCGGCGGCGCGGAAGAAATCGCCCGCCGTTCACGCGGCACACCGCGTATCGCCAACCGACTTTTGCGCCGCGTCCGCGATTACGCCGAAGTTGATTACGACGGGCGCATCACTGACGAAGTGGCGAAAGACGCGCTCAACCGGATGGAAGTTGACGTTTTCGGTTTGGACGAAGTTGACCGCAAACTGCTTTTGATGATTATCGAAAAATTCGACCGCGGACCGGTCGGTCTGGGAACCATTTCCGCCGCGATCAATGAAGAAAGAGATTCGATAGAAGAAATCATCGAACCGTATTTGATTCAAACCGGCTTTCTGAACCGAACGCCGCGCGGTCGAATGGTGACGCGCCTCGCTTATGAACATTTCGGATTGAATAATTTATTGAAACCACAGGTCTCGCGTAGTTTATTTGAATGAAATCGGAGATTTCAGGTTTTTCTTCTTTGTTTGAGAACTTCCAGAATATCGCTCAGTTCGATGTTTTTCGCCCGCAGTAAAATCAGAAAGTGAAAAAGCAAATCGGCGGCTTCACCTTTGAAAAGTTCCGCGTTTTCGTCTTTGGCTTCGATGACGAGTTCGACGGCTTCTTCACCGACTTTCTGAGCGATTTTGTTCAAACCTCTGTCGAACAACTTTGATGTGTAAGAATTTTCCGGCGGATTTTCCTTTCGCGCCCGAATCACTTTTTCGAGTTCATAAAGAAAATTTTCATTCTCGTTGACTTCACCAAAACAAGTGTCCGCGCCGGTGTGACAAACCGCGCCCGCCGGAATCGCTTTGATCAAAATCGTGTCGGCATCGCAATCAGTCGCTATGTCTGCAACCGTCAAAAAATTCCCGCTCGTCTCGCCTTTCGTCCATAACTTACGGCGCGAACGGCTGAAAAACGTCACTTTTCCCGATTCACGAGTCAGTTCAAACGCTTCGCGGTTCATATATCCGAGCATTAAAACCTTTTGTGTTTGCGCGTCCTGGATGATAGCCGGAATTAATTTATCCGCCGATTTTTCAAAATCAATTTTCATAAACTCATCGCTGTTAAATTCTGACCGGAACATTTCTCGCCGCCAGATATTTTTTCAAGTCTGGAATTTCGATTTCCCGAAAGTGAAAAATGCTTGCCGCGAGCGCAGCGTCAGCTCGTCCGGCACGAAAAACTTCGACGAAATGTTCTTCATTTCCTGCGCCGCCCGACGCGATGACGGGAACATTGACGACTTCGGAAATCGTTCGGGTGAGATCAATTTCAAATCCGTTTTTCGTGCCGTCGGCATTGATCGAAGTCAGCAAAATCTCGCCCGCGCCGAGCGCAACGCCTTGTTTCGCCCATTCGACGGCGTTTAACTCAGCCGCGATTTTTCCGCCGTTGATATAAACTTTCCATTCGTTTTCAACGAGTTTTGCGTCAACCGCCAGCACCACGCATTGTGAGCCGAAACTATTCGCGGCTTCTGCCAAAATCTGCGGATTTTTGACAGCGGCAGTGTTGATTGAAACTTTGTCCGCGCCGCAATTCAAGAGCTTTTCAATATCTTCGACCGAATTGATGCCGCCGCCAACGGTGAACGG
>JAJAZE010000495.1 GCA_026785925.1 Pyrinomonadaceae bacterium | reverse complement strand
GCTGATGTGCGGAAAGGCTGTGCCTTTCCGTCTGCGGTTCTAAGATATTTGGAGGCTACGCCTCCAAACGGGCGGCGCAGCCGCTGAATTATTAACAATAATCGTCGGAAAGGCACAGCCTTTCCGCACATCAGGCGGCACAGCCGCAGTTTTGCGTAACATCAGTTACTAATTCGGAATCAATAAAAGTCCCAACTGCTGGTCGGCGGCTTTATTGCAGGCAATATAAAATTTCTGCGATGCCCTGACTGCTTTGGCATCGTCGGTGTTGTTCAGCACTCGTTCGCATTCTTCCCGAAGCTGTAAAACTTCTTCGAGCGTGTAAGCGACTTTGACATCGGTGTCGCTGACGCGGCTGATGAGTGGATAATCGGACGTGACTTTTTGAAACGATTCCTGATAGATTTCCGTTTGTTGCGCGTTATTTTCCGCCTCAATGCTTTCCCAACGCGGAAGCTGCAATCCTTCAAAATATAAAGCCTCGATGTCTTGCGGGTGAACGTCGTAACCGACGTAGACTTTTTGATCGTCACCGACCGAATACGGCGACAAAGAACCTTCGCCTTTTTCTTCCCGCACGAAATCGCTTTCGATTTCCGTTAGATTCTGTAAATGTTCGTTGTTCATAATGGTAATTTCCTTATTGTTTTATTGTTTTAGATTCGCTGTTTGGGAGTCGAAATTAAGTTTTGCACATCACCGACCAAAATCTTTTTACCTGTTTCGTGAGCGATAAAATCTCAATTAATGCTTGACGGCGAATTGTTTTTCTCCTTATCTATCGGTAAAAATTGTAGATTGGCTGGTAAATGTTTTGAACACGAGATGACGGAGATCAAAAGAATTTTTGCGCGGGGAACAAATTGGGTCGGCGACGCGGTGATGACGATTCCCGCGCTGCGCCATCTGCGGCGCATTTTTCCGGCGGCGCACATCACACTGCACACGCGCGGTTGGGCGCACGGCATTTTCGCCGATGCCGATTTTATTGACGAGATTCTGACGTTCGAGAAAGGCGCATCGAAAATTAAAGACGCTTTCGCGCAGTCGAAAATTATCCGGGCGGGGAATTTCGATTTAGCCGTTTTGTTTCCGAATTCGTTTGAAACCGCGCTGGTCGCAAAGCTCGCCGGAATCAGGCAAAGATTCGGTTACGCCAAAGACGCGCGGGCGTTTCTGCTGACCGGCGCAATAGAAATCCCCGAATGGAAAAACGAGCGTCACGAAGTTTTTTATTATTTGAATTTAATCGCGGAAATCGAGAAGAAAATCACCGGCAGCGAAACCGTTTCGGCGTTTGAGCCGCAGATTGATTTGCAAATTTCCGAAGCGCGGAAAGCCGACGCGCGAAAAATTTTAGCGCAGAACGGCGTTGATTTATCAAAAAAAATCGTCGCGCTCGGTGTCGGTTCGACCAATTCGAGAGCCAAACGCTGGAGCGCGGAAAGTTACGCGAAATTAAACGATAAACTGCAAAACGAATCGAACGCTAATGTTTTGCTGGTCGGCGCGAATGACGAACTCGACATCTCCAACGAAGTTTATGAAAAGTCGAACAAAAAGCCGATAATTTTAACGGGCAAGACGACTTTGGCGGAAGCGGCGGCGATTTTAAGTGTCATTGATTTGCTCGTCGCCAACGATATGGGTTTGGCGCACATCGCTTCGGCGGTGCGAACCAAAACGCTGGTGATTTTCGGTCCGACCAATCCGCTGACGACGAAACCGTGGAACGCGGAAATTATTTATAAAAAAGTCGAGTGTGCGCCGTGTATGCTGCGCGATTGCCCGATTGACCATCGCTGTCTGACGCGCATTTCGGCGGACGAAGTTTTTAGTAAAGCGACTCAGATAATTTATGATAAAATTTCGTAGGTATTTTGAGCCAATCGAGAATGTCGAACTGATTGCGCGGCGGTTCTCGATTGAAGAATTAAAATTGCTTGTCAAAAATACGGCGGCAGAAATTGGCGCAAGTTAAAAGGCGCAGCGCGGGTTGAATTGTATGACGGCGAAGTCCGGCTGGCTGAACTTCATTGGTATGAATGTCACGGCATCGGCAAAAGAAAAATAAAAATCAAGCGGTTGTTAAATTAAAATTATGAATATCATCGGCTTTGCATTGTGTTTGGATGACGACGACGAAGGTTCATTTGCGCCGAACAAACTTTATCCCATTCTCGAACCGCTCGATAACGATCCGCGAGATTACTTAAGGCTCGTCGATGAAAGCGGGGAAGATTATCTTTACCCTAAAATTTATTTTGAAATCGTTCAGCTAAACCAACCGGCGCAGAAAAAATTGATCGGCTATTTTGAGTCCGTCGCCGCCTGACAATTAAAAACTAATATCTTTTAATGACCAAAACCGGGAAACAAAAAGCCGTCTTTATTGACCGCGACGGAACTTTAATCGAAGAGGTTAATTATCTTTCGCGGCTGGCGGATTTGCGGTTTTTCTCATACACGAACGAAGCGATTCGGATTTTGAAGGAAAACGGATTTTTGATTATCGTCGTCACCAACCAGTCGGGCATCGGTCGCCGAATTTTTGAAGAAGCGGCGATGCACGAAATTCACGAGCAAATTCAAATTGACTTGACGGATCCGCTCGATGCCTTCTATTTCTGCCCGCATCTGCCGGACGGCGGATGCGATTGCCGCAAGCCGAAAGTCGGAATGATCGAAGCGGCGCAGCGTGATTTTCAAATTGATTTGGAAAGTTCGTGGATGATCGGCGACAAAGCGATTGATGTCGAAACCGGCTTTAACGCCCAAATCAAAACCGCGCTCGTTTTGACCGGCTACGGACAAAACGCCGTCAAGCAATTGCAAAGAAAGCCGGACTTAGTTGCAGAAGACTTATTAGAAGCGGTTAAATCAATTACGAATTTCAAATGACGAATGGCGGAGAATAATCTTTTATTAGTAATTTGAAATTCGTCAGCACCTAAACAAAACTTTTGCTTCCCCGCGCAATTCTTAATTTCAAGCTATCCGCCCGAAATCGTCTTCGTATCGCTCGATGTCGTCTTCGCCGAAGTAATCGCCGGTTTGCGTTTCGATAAACATCAACAATTCTTTTGCGTCGGGATTCATCACGCGGTGTTTGTCGCCGAGTTTGATGTCAATGGCTTCGCCGGTTTTGACTATAATTTCCGCGTCGTTTAAGGTTACTTTAGCAGTGCCGCAGATGACGAACCAGTGTTCGGCGCGGCGGCGGTGGCTTTGATAGCTCAGACGTTTTTCCGGCAAAACTTCGATTCGTTTTACTTTGTAATTTTCGCCTTCGTCCAGAACCGTGTAATTTCCCCAGGGGCGTTGGTCGTATTCATTTATCATTTTACATTTATCATCTATCATTTAGCCGCTTGTCAAATGATCGGCTTCAAAAGTCCGCGATGAAATTTAACGAAAAATTCTTTTCAACTGAGAGCAGTCAAACGCAGCGAATGCAGACTTTAATCATCGGTCGGCTGCTGGCGATTTTCCTGCTGCTGGTGGCAAGCTGGTTTTGGAACAGCGGGCGTTTAAAACTTTCGTTCGACAATTTTCCGCGCGGATTTTTTCTCGTATTTTTGATTTCCGTCGGGCTGACGATCATCTATTTTTTCGTTCTGCGGCTCAGTAAAAATTACGGCTGGCAGGTTCGGACGCAGTTTGTGCTGGACGCGCTTTTAATCACCTGGCTGGTTTGGCGGACAGGCGATTTGTCTTCGCCGTATATCACTTTGTATATCGTGATAATCAGCGTGTCGAGCGTTTTTCTCGGTGCGCGGGGAACGCTTTTGGTGGCGGCAATCTGCGTTTCATTATTTTCTACTTTATCAGTTTTAGTCTTGCTCTCCGCCATTGATTCGGTGAGTGCCGCTACCGAATTTCCCAAAGCAATCCAGATTATCGCGTTCCACGATGTCGCGTTTCTGGTGGTCGGTTTGCTGGCTTCGCGCCTTTCATACCGGCGCGCGTCGGGCGAACAGCTTAAGGAAACCACGCAGACGCTGGCAAATCTGCGCGTTCTGCACGAGCGCATCGTCGAATCAATTCGTTCGGGTTTGATTACGACCGACCTGGAAGGAGAAATTTACACATTTAACGCGACCGCCGCCGAAATTACCGGTTTCAAAGCCGACGAGATGCGCGGCAAATCAATTTTTTCGCTGTTCGGAAACATCAAACTGCCGATTGCCGATTCGCTCGACGCGACCGGCACGGGCGAGCCGCCGCCGCGTTTTGAGACGGATTTAATCACGCCCGAAGATTTTGCCGTGCGCGTCGGCTACGCGATTTCGCCGCTTTTCGCCGAATCGGGCGAGACGACCGGCTTGATTCTGACGTTTCAGGATTTGACGGAAATTCGTTCGATGGAAGAAAGCGTCCGCCGCAAAGATCGGCTTGCGGCGGTCGGGCGCGTCGCTGCCGGTTTAGCGCACGAAATTCGCAATCCGCTCGGCGCGATGCGCGGCGCGATTCAGGTTTTGCAGTCGAACACGCCGCCCGAATCTTCGCAGGCTTCTCTGATGGATATTGTCCTGCGCGAATCCGACCGGTTGAATAAAATTATCACCAACTTTCTGACTTACGCCCGCCCGCGAGTCGCTAATTTTACTGAAACCGATGTCAAAGAAGCGATTAAAGACACGTTCACGCTGCTCAAACACAGTCCCGATGTCAAGGAAACGCACGTTTTGAAATCTGATTTGCCCGAACATCCGGTCTTGATTGCCGCCGATTCGACGCAGTTAAAGCAAATCTTTTGGAATCTGGCGCGAAACGCGATTCAGGCGATGGACGCGGGCGGCACTTTGACCGTCAAACTTCAGGAATTAAACGGCGAGCGCATTCGCATCGTATTTAAAGATTCGGGGCGCGGAATGTCAGCCAAACAGGTCGAACAACTTTTCGAGCCGTTTTCGACTTCGACGACCGGCGGAACCGGTCTCGGACTTTCGATTGTTTATCAAATCGTCCGCGACCATCACGGCACGATCAACGTCCGCAGTCTCGAAGGCGAAGGCTCGACGATTACGGTCGAATTGCCGGTCGAAATAAAAATTCAAATCGCCGATGCCGAGACCGACACGAGCGTGATGGTGCATCAACCGTCGCGTCTCGAAGGTCTTTTGAAAGTTAAATAGCCGAAATGCGCCGTGTGTCTCCGGCTGAGATTTTTCTTGTCAAGCGAGGCGGTTATCTGTGAAAATAGATTGAGCGAAGATTTCCCGTTTTTCTAGAAATTTCCCGCGCTGAATTTTAATTCCGAAGAAAACTTTCCTGATGTCAAATTTATTAATCGTTGATGACGAACAAAGCTACCGGCAGCTTTTATCGCTGGTTTTTGAAGGCAACGGACACCACATCCGCACGGCGATGAACGGGCGCGATGCGCTCGAAAAACTGCAAATCGAGCCTGCCGACGTGATTATCACCGACGTGCGAATGCCTGATATGGACGGCATCGAACTGCTGCGGGCGGCGCGTGAACTGCTGCCGGATGTCGGCGTGGTTTTAATGACGGCGTTTGCGACCGTTGACACGGCGCGCGAAGCCTTTAAGCTCGGCGCGGACGATTTTATTCAAAAACCGTTCGATGTCGAAGAATTAAAAGCGATTGTCCGCAAAGCTCTCGAAAAACAAGTTCTCATAACGGAAAATCGCGCCTTCAAACGCGCCCAGCGCGAGCGCGGCAGCGTCAAGAATATCATCGGGCGGTCGGACAAAATGCAGGCGGTTTATCAGATGATCGAAACGGTCGCCGAAGTCCAATCAACCGTTTTGGTGACGGGCGAATCGGGAACGGGAAAAGAATTGGTCGCCCGCGCCATTCACGATTTATCGCCCCGCGCGGAAAAGCCGTTTATCTCGATCAACTGCGGCGCGTTCACCGAAACTTTGCTGGAAAGTGAATTGTTCGGCTATGTCAAAGGCTCGTTCACCGGCGCGAACACCAACCGCAAAGGCTTATTTGAAGCCGCGCACAAAGGCACGATTTTTCTCGATGAAATCGGCGAAATGTCGCCCGCGATGCAGGTCAAACTATTGCGCGTTTTGCAGGAAAGAAAAGTCCGACCCGTCGGGGCGCATGAAGAAATGGCGATTGACGCGCGGGTGATTGCCGCCACCAACCGCGATTTGAAAGCGATGGCGGCGGACGGCAGTTTCCGCGAAGATTTGTTTTATCGAATCTCGGTCATCCCGATCAGTTTGCCGCCGCTGCGTGAAAGAACCGAAGACATCGCCGAATTGGTCGCGCATTTCGTCAAAAAATTCTGCGATCAAACCGGCAGAAGCGTCAGCATTTCGGGCAGGGCAATGGAGTTTCTGGAAAACTACGCTTGGCACGGCAACGTCCGCGAACTCGAACACACCATCGAACGCGCCGTCGCGCTCGAACGCACCGAAGAAATTCAGCCCGAACGTCTGCCCGATCACGTGACCAATTACAATCCGACGCGCATCAAAGCCGAATTCGATTTGCCAGAAACCGGCATCAATCTCGTTTCGCATTTGGAAAACCTCGAAAAAACCTACGTCGTCGAAGCCTTAAAACAAACCGGCGGCAATCAAACCCGCGCCGCCGAACTACTGCAAATGCCCGTTCGCTCGCTCAGACATCTGCTCGACAAACACGAAATTCGCTCGCTGTCGGCGCAGATGCGAAGCGGCGAATAGTTCATCAGTGCGCCGCTCGCGCTCCTAAGGTTGACATTTTTTGTCAACCGTCAATTGCCAAAAACTGTTATTTCGCCGGTCTTCAAGACTTCACCGAACGCCGCCGCGCAAATTGATTTCCTGCATAAACTCCTTTATTCATCGGCAGTTCAGCCTATTTATTGCTTGTAAAAACTGTTTGGCACACCGGTTGTATTACCTATATCGTGCCTGAGGAAGGTCAGAAAAAAACAGAAGGAAATAATTTTAGGAGATTGTAAAAAAATGAAAAAGAATCAAAAAGGTTTTTCGCTTATCGAATTGTTAATCGTCGTCGTCATCATCGGCATCATTGCCGCCATCGCCATCCCGAATTTGCTGGCTTCGCGTCGTGCGGCTAACGAATCAGCCACCATCGCTTCAATGCGAACCGTCACCGGCGCGGAAGCGACTTATCGCTCAAGCAATGCCGCTTATGCCGATTTGACGGTTTTGAACGGTGCCGGATTAGTTGATACGTCACTTTCGAGCGGTGTCAAAAGTGGCTACGCTTACACTTTTACTGCTTCTACCGGTAACCCTTCGCTCTATTGGAATTTGGGGGCTGTTCCGCAAGTTCCGGCGGGAATCGGCGCGACGGGAACCCGTAGTTTCTATACAAATGAATCGGGTGTTATTTTCAGTGGTGCTGCTGCAACGGTTCCGACAGTTTCCGACACGACTCGTGTAGTTACCGGCGGTTCGCCGCTCAACAACTAATCGCTTACAACACAACTTGAGTTTTTGGATGGAAAAGCGGAACAAGCAATTTGTTCCACTTTTTCAGGGAAATCTGAATAATCTCCATTAACGCGGAACGATCAGCAAAATCAAAATAAAATTCAGGAGATTGAAATGAAAATGAAAAAGAATCAAAAAGGTTTTTCGCTTATCGAATTGTTAATCGTCGTCGTCATCATCGGCATCATCGCCGCCATCGCCATTCCGAATTTGCTGGCTTCACGCCGCGCCGCCAACGAAGCGTCGGCTACCGCTTCGTTAAGAGTGATTAGCTCGGCGCAGGCGACTTTCCGCTCGCACAATCCGATCTACGGCGATTTGGTTGAACTAAAGATTGCCGATTTGATTGATCCGAGTATTTCGGACGGCGCAAAGAGCGGCTACGCTTTCGCCAATGTACCGACCCCAAATCCTGCCAACCACTGGACGGCAACGGCGGTTCCGCTCGTCGCCGTCGGACTCGGCGCGACCGGCACGCGCAAGTTTGCGACTAACGAATCGGGCATCACGCTGGTCAATCCATCCACCGGAGCGACTCCGGGTTTTGACCCGACCACCCGCGCGATTATTTCAGGCTCACCGCTCAACAACTAAAAATTAAAGTTCAAACGAACAACTTGAGCGGGCAAAGTAATTAACTTTCCCGCTTCTTATCGTCAGCAATCGCGCATCAACCACCAACCGCGTTCGGCATCGGAAAAACGCGCTCAGAAGCTGTTTGGAAAGTCCGACCAACTTCAGTTGGTCGTCGGCTGACCGGCGAATCTCTGAATGTTTGACGGCAATCGCCAGCGAACCGGAGCAACAAACTGAAGTTTGTTGGACATTGGACACTCTTTCGAGTTTTCAAACAGCTTCTAAACTTCGGCGAACGAGTTGCGAACCAAATCGAAAATGCTAACCAAACTAAGCCGCCGTTCACCGTTTTTTTTAGCTGCATTCTGGTCGCTGCTTTTGCTTGCCAATTTTGTCCCGACCGTTCCGCAGCCTGCCGTCATCATCGGCTATTTATGGAAGGTGGAATTCGCGCTTGCCGGTTTGATTGTCCTGACGCTGCTTGCCGCGCTTCAATTTCCTCAAAATAAAGTCACGGCGGCAAATTTTTCTAAACGCGAATTATATTGGATAATTTTGCCGTTGATTTTGTTCACTTTGTGGAGCGGTGTTTCAATAATTTGGGCTGAATCGCCGCGCAACGCTCTGCATCACACTTTGCTGTGGGCGTGTTACGCGCTCTTTTATATTCTCGTTCGCCAAATCGTCGCCCGCCCGAAACTACTCGATGTTTCGTTGAAAGTTGCCGGAGTCGTCGTTTCGATTTTGGGCATCGCCTGCCTCACTGAATATCTTAGTTCTTACCCAGACATTGGCGTGCTTTTTACATATAGATATTACAAATATGCTGAAGCCTCAGTAATGCTTCTGCCGATTTATTTGGCTTTGTCTCTGCGATTAAAAGACCGCGCCGCGTTTTTCTCCGGTTTGGTCGCCGTTATCGCCTGGCTGATCATTCTCTTATCGTTTTCGCGCACCGAATTTATCGCCGGATGTTTGTGCATCGGATTATTTTTCGCGCTCGTTTTGACGTTTCAAAATTTCAAGATTTATCGGAGGAAATTGCTCTGGTTATTTTTGGCGTTACTAATTCCTGCGTTGTTGACGCAGACTTCAATCTTAAAATCGGCGGAAACTTCGACCGTCAGCCGATTTGCCGATGGTGAAGTTAATCAAAAAAATCTGCAATGGCGGCTTTTAGTTTGGGGAATTACTTTGGAATCATTCAAACGAAAACCTCTGCAGGGAATCGGCGCGGACAATTTCGCGGTGGATTATCGAAACGCGCAGGAAAGTTACGCCGACTCAAATCCGCAAAGCAAACTTCTGGAAATTGATCAGAATGTTATTCCAGAACGCACTCACAACGAATATCTGCAAATTTTAGCCGAACTCGGCAGCGTCGGTATTTTACTTTTCGGCTGGCTGCTGGTCGGCATCGGCAGTTTTTTATTTTCGATTCGCCGGAGGAAAGTTTCTGTTTTATCGCTCGCGGCGTTGGCTGGCATTTTCGCGTTTCTCGTCAGTTCGCTGGCGAGTTCTTACTCTTTCCGTGTTCCCGCTAACGGCGTTTGCTTTTTCTTTTTGCTGGCGTTAGCCGCTAATGAATTTTTCAAAAAAGGAAAATCGGAAACGGTGATTGAAGAAAATGAAAAAAAATACGAGTTCGGTTTTTGGAAATTTAAACCGGCTTTAATCAGCGGCGGATTGTTGATCGGCGGCGCAATGCTGATTTTTTCGGCGGTGCGCGGCGCGAGTTTGATGTATCTGCAAGCGGCTCTCGACAGTTCGGACAAAACCGCCGCCGAAGCTGATTATCAAAAAGCGATTGCTTTAGACGACCGGGAACCTTTATTCAGATATTATTACGGCTCGTTTCTCTACAATCAAAAACGCGCCGCCGAAGCGATTTCGCCAATCCGTTGGGCAATAGATCACGGCATTTCCACCTCGATCAACTATTTCAATCTGGCGGCGGCGCAGACTGTTTCGCACCAAACAGCCGAAGCCGAACAAACTTTCGCCGAAGCCTTGCGCGTTTACCCGCGCTCGGTTTTTCTGCGAACGGCTTACGCTTCGTTTTTGGAGAATAACGGCAGGGAAGCAGACTCGGAAATCGAATTTGCCAAAGCTCTGCAAACCAATCAG
>JAJAZE010000494.1 GCA_026785925.1 Pyrinomonadaceae bacterium | reverse complement strand
TGAAAATCGAAACCGATTTGAAAGCCGCGCACAGCGTCGCCTGTCTGCTCGACTGAATTTCGTTTTGGGCGAATCGTTTTGGTAAGATTGTGAAATGAATGCGCGACCTGAAAAAGATGAATACGCCGAATTTTATGAAACTTACGTTTCGCTGGTTGAAGAGACCGATATTATTTCGGCTTTGCAGAATCAGCCGGAAGATTTGAAGCGATTGCTCGCCGAAGTTTCCGCCGAAGAAGAAAATTTTCGTTACGCCGAAGACAAATGGAGCATTCGGGAATTGCTCGGACACGTCGTTGACGGCGAGCGCGTTTTTTCGTATCGCGCCCTGCGAATTTCCCGACACGATACCACGCCGCTGGCGGGATTTGAGGAAAATTTTTATGTGGCGAACAGCAATTTTCCCAACATCAAGCTCGCCGATTTAATCGAAGAATTCACTCTGCTTCGTCAGTCAAACGTCTTTCTTTTCAAAAGTTTAACCGGCGAAATGTGGAAAAAAACCGGCACGGCGAGCGATGCAGTGATTTCGGTTTCCGCGCTGGCTTTTATAATGGTCGGACACGTCCGTCATCACGCGAGAATTTTGCGGGAAAGATATTCGGTTTAAATGAAATACGACGTAATTATCATCGGCGCGGGCGCAGCCGGACTCTTCTGCGCGATAACCGCCGGAAAGCGCGGGCGCAAGGTTTTGGTGTTGGAACACAACGCGCAAATCGGGCGCAAAATTCTGATCTCCGGCGGCGGACGCTGTAATTTCACCAACCGCGAAGTCAAAGCCGAAAATTTTATCTCGCGCAATTCGCATTTTTGCAAATCGGCGTTGGCGCGATATTCTTCAAACGATTTCGTCGAGTTAATCAAAAAACACCGCATCGAATTTTACGAAAAAAAACTCGGACAGCTCTTCTGCGTCGAATCGGCGCGGCAGATTGTCGAGATGCTGTTGACCGAATGCCGGAAAGCGCGAGTCGAAATTCGCACTGAATGTTCGGTGAACAGCGTCGGGAAAAACGAGGCGTTTGAAGTCGAAACGAATCAAGGGAAATTTACCTGTCAAAGCATCGTCGTCGCCACCGGAGGGCTTTCGTTCCCGAAAATCGGGGCGACGGACTTCGGCTATCGAATCGCCAAACAGTTCGGCTTGAAAATCGTCGAAACGCGGGCTTCGTTAGTTGCGCTCGCTTCGGCGAAGTCGGCGCAGAATTTCAAAAAACTCGCGGGCGTTTCGGTTGATGCGAATGTTTCGTGCGGCAAACATTCGTTTCGGGAAAACATTTTATTTACGCATCGAGGGCTTTCCGGTCCGGCGGTTTTGCAGATTTCAAATTACTGGCAAACAGGCAAAATCGTCTCGATTGATCTTTCGCCGGCGGCTGACGTTTTAACGCTTTTGCAAAAAAACCGTGAAAGCAAGCAAAATCTCGACAATTTTCTCAGCCGAATTTTACCGAATCGGTTTGCCGAAATCTACACCGCCGAGAATCTACCGAACAAACCGATCAATCAGTTGAGCAACAAAGACATCGAAACCATCGCCGGAAAACTGAACGAATGGCGCGTTGAATTCGGCGACACCGAAGGCTACGACAAAGCCGAAGTAACTTTGGGCGGCGTTTCAACCGACGAGCTTTCGTCGCAAACGATGGCGGCGAAAAAAGTCGAAAATTTATACTTTATCGGCGAAGTGGTGGACGTGACCGGCTGGCTCGGCGGTTATAATTTTCAATGGGCTTGGTCGTCGGGCTTTGCGGCGGGGCAAGCGGTTTGATTGTATTTTACATTTTCCTTATCCAACTAATTAAAGAAGATTAGAGTGAAATTATATGTTTTTTGTTTTTGCTATTATTTCTTTTTCAATTGCTTATAGAAGGGCGAAAGCGACGGGACGCAGTGGTTATCTTTGGGGCATTATTGCTACCGCTACTTTTATTGGAACCGGACTTTCTCTGACGTTTGGTTTTAGCGTTTTTCTTGGAATGGGAATAGAATTGGGTTGGTCTGAAAATACGCTTGAAACTTATACTATAATATGCGCAATTACTTCTATGGTTGCCAGTTTCGGAACGACTTGGTTGATTTTACATAAGCTCAATGAAACTTCTGAAGAAACTCTATCAGAACCACCTCCGCCACCGACTTTTAATCAAAACTAAGCAGGTCAGCATAAGTTTTAGTTGATAATCAGAATGCGGAAACACGCACGAAGTAAGTGTGTTTCTTCGCCCTTACTTCGTGCGGGCTTCTGCATTATGTTACAAAACTTTAGCTTACCTGCCTAAATAGCTAAATTAGGAGTTACGCAGTTGCAGAAACACGCACGAAGTAAACGAAGTTTCTGTGTGTTTTCGCCGCTCTAATGCGTAGATTTTTTGCGCCCTTACTTCGTGCGGGCTTCTGCATTTGACGAGTAATTCATTCAACTGCGTAACTTCCGTAAATAATTCTTGGAATTACCGAAAAGCTGAAATATCCATCCCGAATTTTTCCTTGACGTAATCTTCCTGCGCGGCGTTTAAGTTTCGCAGATTTTCCAGACGGCGTTCGGATTTTTTGATGATAGTTTTCGTCCGTTCCGCCATTTGTTTGATCAGATTTCTGCCTTCGAGCATTTCGGCTTGAACTTTTTCGCGCAGAATAAAAAGTTCGGAAAGCTCGACGACGAGTTTTTCTTCACGCAGTTCTTTCAAACGATTTTTTATCTGGTAAATTTGCCGAATCGCGCGGACGAATTGGTCGCCGATTGCATCGCCCATAATCAGATCAGGCGAATCGCGGAAATCTTCGACTAATTTGTTCAAGCGATTTTGGTCGCCCGCCGCGTAAGCGTCGTTGAGTTTCGCCATCAAATCGTGACGTTTTTCTTTTTCCTTCGCGTCCAGAGCCAAATCAGGGTGAATAATTTTTGCTAAGTTGTGATACGCCTTTTTCGCCTCGCTGGTCGGGTTAAATTTGAACGAACATTTTTCTCCGTTTTCGGCGTTGGCGGCTGATTCTTCGGCGCGGCGGCGCAGTTCTTCGGCGCGTTTTTTTATTTCCTCGTCGTCCGGCACGAGTTTGACTTCTTCTTCGGCAATCTGCGCTTCGATTTCATCCAAATCGGCGTAGAGCCGTCCGACTTCCATCGTATAATTTGCCTCGAACTGTTCGAGTTCCGCGCGAAGCTCAGTCATTGCCTCTTCCCGAAACGCGAGTTTGTCTTTCAGACGCTCTAAAACTTTGCGCTTTTTATTTAATTCGATTTCTTCAGGCGCGGCGGTGTTCATAGACTCAGAATTTTATCACAAAACAATTTAGCCGCGAATTACCCGCTTTTCGACGAATAATCTTAATTTCTTATTCGTGCTGTTCGTGTAATTCACGGCTAAATCTTCTTTGAAAGTTTCGACCCGCGAAACTTAAATTTGAATTTTATCAGCCTTCGGCTTTGGAAAATTTGCTAATCGAATTTTCTTCGACCATTTTGATAATGGCGAGATTTTTCGATTCGGTTTCGCTCAGACTTTCGTCTTTAAATTCAGGATTCGGCTGATACCAGGCTTGCGCGGCAAAGTATTTCTGTAAAGTCGGGTCTTTAAAAACTCGTCCGCGTTTGGCGTAAATCTCGTTTCGCAGAACGCGCAAATCTTCAATGAACAAGCCGGACACCATTTCTTCGGTAATCACTTCGTTCGAGATTTTCTCGCGCAATTTAGCTTCTTCGCGCTCGATGAGTTTGACGTTTTCGGCTTCAATCGGACTGAGTTTAACTTTTGACTGATCTTTTTCCGCTTTATACCAGTCGCGCCACTCGAACATTTGTTTGTAGCCGGGCGTGGAAAACCTGCGCCCGCGCCGCGCCCAAAATTCGTTGCGAACCGAACGCAAATCGTTCATCGTCAGATTCTTCAGCAAATCTTCGGTCAGCGGAATTGTTTGAAATCTGTCCATATCGCCGATGGCAATGGAGACGTGGCGATCTTCGTTGCGTTTAGCGATTAATTTTTCGAGATTTTTGCGCTCGATTTCCGATAAAACCGACGGATTATATTTGGCGTTCGATTTATACCAATAGCGTTCCTCAAAATACTTTTGCAGCCACGGTTCTTCGTCAAAACGCTTGCCGTGAATGGCTTCGACTTCGGCGATCATAATGCGCCAATCCGAAGGCGTTTCGGCGTAAAGATTATCTTCGGGAATTTCCTTTGCCTGCCACAGACGCAAATCGCCCGGCATTAAACTCGAATGTCGTTCGGCTTCGGTCAACCGAATCGCGTCGAGATTATCGCGCTCCATTTTAGTTAAAACCGCGTTCGTGAAATTTGCTTTGGGTTGATACCACGCTTGTTTTTCCAGATAATTCTGAATCGAGCGTTCTTTAAAAACGCGCCCGCGTTTGCCGAAAACCACGCCTCTCAAAAGCGCGAGTTCGTCAACTACGCCGCTTTGCGAATCGAGTTTGGCGAGTTGGGCTTTCGTAATTTTCTTTTTCGCAAAATCGAACTTTTCCCAGCCTTTTTTGTTAAATGTTTTCCAACCCTGATTTCTTTCCGCGCTCAAATCGTCCTGCGCGAAAGCCGCCGCGCTGAACAACAGCAGAAAAGCCAGCGATAGAATTAGTTTTTTTCTCATTCGGATTTCTCCTTTTTCCAGAAACAATAAATTTAGTTTTCGATAATTTCAAAACTCGTGATTATTTCCGCCGCCGGTCGAACCGTCGCCGCTACGCTGCAATACTTGGTATCGGAAAGTTCAATCGCCCGGGCGACGGCTTCTTCGGAAACGGCTTGCCCATACACGATATGGTGGACGTGAAATTTGACGAACGATTGCGGATATTCTTCGCGCCGTTCGCCTTTTATCTCCACGCGGTAATCACTGATTTGCTGCCGCTTCTTTTCGAGAATCGAAATCACGTCCGCCGCCGTGCAAGCGGCGACCGAAACGAGCAGCATCTCCATAGGAGTCGGCGCAGCTTTTCTATCGCCCTTCGTATCAATCGTTTGCGCGTGTCCGCTGGGTGTCGTGCCGATGAAAAAATCGTCGCCCGCGTATTGAATTTTCGCCTGATAAATCTGATTTGCCATCTCGATATTTGAAGCATCGGAAAATGCTCTGCGAAAGTGTAGCACAGGTTTAAAAAAGGCGGGAACAAAATTTGAGACTTCGACAAACCTTTTGGCATTAAAAATGCTTCTAATCGCAAAGCAAACGTCGGTTATATTTTTTCAGAGCGGGAAGTTGCGGAAAAGGAGATAGAAAATGAACAAAGTTAAAAACGTGTTTTCGGTTTGTTTGATGATCGGTTTATTGATGGCGAATTTTGCCGTGCCGACCGACGCGCAAATTCGCAGCGAGCGCAATGTGCGCGATATTCTGCGAAGCGTCAATTCTAAAGTTGACGATTTCAAATATACGATTGATAACGAATTCAATCGAAACTCGGTTTCCCGCGATGAAGAAACGGAATTTAACGGCGATTTGCGGACTTTTGAAGCGACTCTCAAACAGTTTCAGGATAAGTTTCAACGACGGCGGGAAAATGGAGACGATGTGCGAAATGTTCTCGCGGCGGCAAAAACCGTCAATGATTTTTTAGGCGAAAAACGCTTCGGCATTCCGGTTGACAAAGATTGGACGAGCGTTCGCGGTTTGCTGGAGCGGCTGGCTTCCGAATATCAACTTTTTTGGAGTTGGGACAATGAAAATCAGCGCGACCCGAATTATTTCCCGACTCCGACCAATAATTCTTCGACGCGCTCGAATTCTTTGAACGGCGACGGTTTGACCGGAACTTACGGGCTTGACCAATCGCGCAGCGATAACGCGAATCAGATTGCCGACGATGCGATCCGCACCGGCGACATTCAAAATAACCCGAACGCGCAGAGTGATTTGGAAAGCAAAGTCAAAGCCCCCGAACAAATTTCGATTGACGTGCGTGGCTCGCAAATCACGCTGGCTTCGTCGAACGCTTCGCAAATCACTTTTACGGCGGACGGACGTGACCGCACGGAAAATCTTTCCGACGGAAAAACGCTGCGTGTCCGTTCGACCTTGCGCGGTCAGGAATTAACCGTTTCGAGTCTCGGCGGCGACACCGATTACACGGTTGTATTTGTTTCTATCGAAAATGGCAAAGCGTTGCGCGTCACGCGCCGCATCACGACCGACTATTTGCGGCAGACGGTTTTTGTCGAAAGCATCTATCGCAAAACCGACGCGGCGGCGCGATTTGAAACCACTCCGAATTACGATAACGGCACTTATTCAAGCAATGATCCGCAAGATAATCGCTCGAATTATCCGGGCAATTACCCGACTACCAAAACCGGACGCACGGGCGATTTTATCGTGCCGAACGGAACGATTTTAACCGGCTTGCTCGAAAAAGATATTGATACGAAAGTCACGCAGAATCGTGATCGTTTTGAACTCGTCGTGCAGTCGCCGAATCAGTTTCGCGGCGCGATCATCGAAGGTTATATTTCGGGTGTCAATCGTTCGGGCAAAATTTCCGGTCGCTCGCAAATCACTTTCAATTTTGAACGAATCCGATTATCAAGCGGTCAAACTTACGAGTTCGCCGGATTTTTGCAATCCGTCACCGACGAAAACGGCAAAATCGTCAAAGTTGATAACGAAGGCGTAGCGCAGGGCGACAGCCAAACCAAAGAAACCGTCAAACGCGGCGGCATCGGAGCCGGAATCGGCGCGATCATCGGTGCGATTGCGGGCGGCGGCAAAGGGGCGGCAATCGGCGCGATCCTCGGCGGCGGCGCGGGCGCAGGTTCGGTCATTCTACAGGGCAAAGATGATTTGACCTTAAAATCCGGTTCGTCCGTCACGCTGCAATCCTCTTCACCGAATCGTTAATCAACGAAAATAACAAAATCAAAGAGCGTCGAAACTTTCGACGCTCTTTGATTTTTCCAATGTTGCCATATAAGCACCCAAGCGAAAGTAATGAAGCATTTTGCTTTCGTTCAGAGTCCACGCTCTCGGCGTGTCTTCCGCCAGCGAAGCGCGGCGAAAATGCAAAGTGCGTTCCGCGTTTGGACTCTGAACTTTTCAAAATACCTTGAAACTTTTGCTTACCTGCTTAATTCTACTTTGTCAGATTAAACTGAATTGATAAAAAGAGTCAAAAATAAGATAAATAAAGAATATGAGATTACCTGTTGATGAAAAAAACTTGAGAATTATGCAATCAAATATCGGCTTTTGTTTGATTGTCGCAGAC
>JAJAZE010000493.1 GCA_026785925.1 Pyrinomonadaceae bacterium | reverse complement strand
TTTCGGATGTCATAATTTACGAAGGATACACTTTTCAAACAAATTTTCACGATTATAATACGACTGCCTTGAAACCCGGAAATACAATTTTTTAACTACGGCGTGAGCCAGTCTGTTTTTAATTCGTCGTTTTGGTTCCAGGCGAAAAACGAGCGGCGATGTCCCGACGCATAAAGTTCGAGACAGTCAATTGAGGTAATTTTCGCGGCGATAACGGCGAAGTTAGGAAAGCCGATCTCGCTTTCTTCGATAGTCGGTTCGCGGTTTTCGATCTCGGCGGGCATTCCCGAAGTCGCCTCAAAAGCAATGCGGCTCGGTGCTTCGCCCATATAACAGCGTCGCCCGAAAGCCCGCGTCGCCTGCCACTGTTTCAATTTCAGCGCGTCATTTTCGTCGGCGTGAATCGTCGCTTCGCTCTTGATGCGAAACTGTATTTTTTCGCTCGGATCATAAAAAAGCCACGAAACCCGCGAATCGGCGCGAAGTTCGGTGATTTTCGGCGAGCGCAAATCCGTGTGAAAAATCAAACTTCGTTCGGCGGTCAAAAATTTACGGAAAACGACGACGCGCACCTGCGGGCTGCCGTCCGCGCCCTTAGTTGCGACGGTCGGCGTGTGCAAAGGCGATTTTCTGTCCGCCGTGCCGCGTGTCAGCATTGCGAAAATTTTCGACAAAAGTTCTTCGTGATTCATTTTTTAATTGTATTCGTTTCTCGAACGCGGTGAAACCAGAGCGATCAGCGGCGGCATAATTCCGTTCGCGTGATCAGGGCGGCATGCGGCACGGTCAGGGCGGACAGCAGAACCAGATACGCCGAAGTGTAGTTGGCAAAATCGGAGACGCGAAACGGCAGCAGCCAGAAAATCAGACCCAAACCCGCGAGCGAAACGAGCGTGACCGGCAAAGCGCGGCGATGAAATCGGGCGACGATTTGCCGCAAACTCCGGCGTTCAAAGGCTTTTTCATTTTGCTCATAAAGTTCGAGCCGCAGCAGATGCCGCCACGAGTGAACGCCGATCAAATAAACCGTCACGGCTAAAAGCGGACTCGTCAGCCGGAAGAAAGCCAGCAGCAAAACCGTTTCGAGCAAAGTTAAAAGTCGGTTTGTGATCGGGGATTCGGAATCGCGGAAGAGTGCGGAAAGGTTGTTGAGCAAAACCAGCGTAATTCCGATTGCTAAAGTGTAGGGCGCGATTGCCAGCAAAATTTCGGCTGAATCAGCATCCAGTTTCGTCAGCACCGCGCCGCTTTCGACTTGGAAGAAAGCCAGCGGCGCAGACATTACGAGCAGCCCGCGACCAAGGGAATTCCAAAACCAATCGCTTTGATTTTCGCTTTCCCAAATCGCATCCCCGCTTCCGAAGTGCCACGCCGTCAAAGCCAGAAACCCGATTAAAATCGCGCCCGGCAGAAAATACCAAACGCCGACGACCGCCAGTGCGAGCGTTAAATAAGTTGCAAGCAGTCCGAAAAGTGCGCGATGAGATTGATGTTCGCGGCGTGTCGAATCAAACAGAATCCAGAAGTCATAAGCACCGTGCGGCAAACCGAAAAGCAGTGCGCTGAACAAAAGCAGCCATGCGCCCGCTGTTTCCGAGTTTTCACCGCTCAACGCTCCGAGCAACCA
The DNA here is from genome assembly GCA_026785925.1 of Pyrinomonadaceae bacterium. Classification (GTDB taxonomy): domain Bacteria; phylum Acidobacteriota; class Blastocatellia; order Pyrinomonadales; family Pyrinomonadaceae. The sequence continues at coordinate 7,932 of JAJAZE010000493.1, read as the reverse complement.
GCCGCCGAGCAGACTCGTCCAGGGAATTATGTAGAGTGCCGTGCGATGCGCCGAATTTCCCATCTTTTTGGTTTCCTGCGGCAAATTTTCGCCATAAACTTTGCAGACTCGCCGCGCCGAAAGCGGTTTTCGGCAAAGCGGAAATAACCGCCAAATCATCCGCCCGTGTGCTTTCGTCGGTTAAAAACCGGATCAGCGAATCGGGCGCGACTTTTTCAAACATTCGCAGAAAAGAATTTTTCGCCGAACCCGGATTTCGCGCGACGGCTTCGAGAAACACCGCGTCGAAAAAATCGTATTTGCGCGGCGCACAGGTTGACGGAATTTTTTCCCGTCTAACAATCGCCCGCGCAATTTCCGATGTCTGACGTTGAATCCGGTGAAAGGCGTAGCCGCTCGACGGACGCGCCGCGCCGCCCGCGACACCGATGTTAAAAATTCGCTCGCCCGATTTGGACGGCAATTTCGCCGTCGTCATCGGCAGCTCGCCCGACTCTTCGGCTTTGATCTCGTAATCGTCGCCGAAATTTTCGCTGATATACGTCGTTACGGCGTTTAGATGATTAAGCCGAACCGCGTGATTTCCGCTGAAGGACGTGCTTTCGACTAACGCCTCGCGGTCTGAATACGGCAGCACATAAATAAAATTTACGCCCTCGATCTGCGCGGTGCGAAAATCCATCAGCGTCGCGTTTTTCTCGTTGAAAACGGCGCGTGGAAATCGGATTTTCCAGCCGAGAAATGTTTGGTGCAGAAAAATGCCGCCCTTTTCTTTGACATCTTTAAGATTCGAGCTTCCCTGATGCCGCGCGTCGAACACTAAATTTGCGCGACGGGTTTCGCGGTTCGTCGTTACTTCAACGCAGTCTCGCTTTTCTTCGATGCGCTCGACTCTCTCGCCCGGACACATTTCAAAAGGCGTTTCCAAACTCTGCCAGCGCGTGTGAAAATGCGCGAAAAAGTCCGGCGCGTAAATCTGCTGATACGAGTAGTTTTCGGAAGTTTGCACCGTCGAACGATTTTCGTCGCCGACCGTCCACTCCTGCCAGGTTTTTTGCACCAGCGGTAAAAACGATTCGGGCATTTGCGCCCAACTGCACCAGCGCTGCTCGCGGTTAAATTTCGTTCGGTTGTCGAGCAGAACGAATTTTCCGGCGTAGCCGAAATCTTCCAGATAATGCGCCAGCGAAGTTCCGGCGCAGCCCGCGCCAAGTATTAAAATATCGGCTTTTTTCACGCTTCTCTCCCTTGTTGGCGATGTCTTAAAATTTAAGACGTTCAGAGTTCGCTCCTCAAACTGCATTTGTTAAATGCTTTTTAAGGATTGAACTCTGAACCTCGAATCATTCCATCAGCTTACGCCGCCGGTGAAAAAGCAGGAACCGGAGCTTTGCCGGTTGAAACCTCAACCGCCGGAGTTTCTCTCTGACGACGCGACATCAATTGCGCCCCGGCGAGATAGACGATAATTCCGGGACCGATTTTGTTGATTTGATCGCCCAAATTATAAACCGCGTGAACGATATTCAAATCTAACTGTGGCAGCAAAGACGGGATCATATAGCCAATCGGGTAAATTCCCCAGCCCGTGATGACAAACATCGTCATCCATTTGACCGCCCACTGCTCTTCGGGTTCCGCCGTTTTCGCCATTTCCTTCACCGTCGTGAAAAGGAAGTAGATAATACCGACATAACCGATCGTGGAAATGGCTCCCCATAACAAGTGCATTCCGGTGTTATCAACGTATTGTTCACCGATAAAACCGGCAACAATCATCAACAAATCGGCGATAATCAAGTAAGTGATGACCTTCCCGACTTTCCGCCCGGCGGCGACCGCCAAAGGAATTTTGGCAACGAGGAGCGGCGTGGTAATCAGCCAGTCCATATACCGGAAATTAATAATTCCCAAAAATGAATTGCGGGTAATTTCGGCGTAATTGGCACCGTTCGCCGCCAAAAGCGGCAGCGTTACATCCGAATACAAACCCTTCATATAGAAATAGTGAAACGCCGCGATCCCGACGATGATGGCGGAAAGCGTCAGAGCCGTCCGATACTCCGGCGCGACACTATTCCTTTGCGAAATAAAAAACACAAACGCCGCGCCCATCGAAATGTACGCGACGAAAAATGTAAAATTAACAATCATCGGCAGAATGCCGACTTGATCGGCGGTTATTAGATTGGCAGCGAAACCGAGCGTTGCCGAACCAAAAATTGTAGATAACATGTTTAGTCTCCCTAATTAGCGTATTTTATTGACCTGAAAAACTCTTCGGTAAGCAAAAAGAATGCGCGTTGGTGCTTTGTCAACTTTTCTAAACTTTCAAAAACAATCAAAACTGTTTTCAAGTTCAAATATAATGATTGACTTCTTTTTTGCTGATCAACTTATAATCCAAAATTCCGCAGGTTATGTTATAAGTCCAAACTACTTTTTACTGGTTTATAAATAATCGTTTTTGCTCTATAAGTTAAAGTATTAATAAGAAGCTAACGCTAATCAAAGATGAAGTCAATCCGAAACCGCTCAAACCGCTCAGAAAGTCGCCAGTAAAGCCCTCTGCTTTCAGGTTTGAAAGCAGAGGGCTTTACTGGTAATTAAGTTTTATTTTTGTGGAATTGTTGGTTCAATCCTTGTCGGTTTCTTCCCTAAAATTCAGGTATTGTTTGGAATGATTATTTTTTCATATTGGTTATGAATGGCTAAGATGGTTACTCCGAACAATACCGCGACGATAATCAAGATCGTGTTTAATATGCCTTCCGCGCCGAACGACAGTTTTAGTAAAATCGTCGAGATAATGAAACCCGAATTTCTAATAACTTTACTGAACCTGTCCGTATGCAGAAAAGAAAATAGAAGCAGCAAAACGTCTGTCAAAATCAGTATCAGGAAAAAATCGTCAAAAAATATCTTGTTGATATCTTTGATGGAATCCACCATTTGAGTTATTGAAAAAAAACTCTCATAAACCCAATGCCCGAAGCTGTACACCGCCAAAATTAGGAATACCGGAATCAAACACATAGCGATAATGTTCTTCAGTTTTATAAATTTCGCCATCGCCGGCGAAAACGGTTTTTTCTCCGTCTGTTGTTCCTCCTTCTTTTGATTGAGCCGGTAAAAAATGAAAATCAGGAAAAACAAGATAATCGTGGCAGCCAAATCGTATGTGAACTGAAGATCATTTTTTTCATTAAACCAATCCAGAGTAAATTCCAGATGCGACAAATCTTTAAAAACTCTCCGAATAATTATCAACGCGATAATTTCATATTGTTTCCCGATATATGTGGAAGTAGATTTCGGCAGGTAATAGACCAGCAAATAAACTTCATAAACCAATATAAACGAGAAAGGCGTGTAAATCGCCGCTATCGGACTGCTCAGTAATTTGGAATAATCTCTCAGCTGAAAAACATTTAAATCCACCAGCGCGATCAGCAGCAAATGAAGAATAAAACAGACTATGGCGATGGAAACAATGATCGTTTCGCTTTTATCTTTAGTTTTCTCAGAAAGAAGTTTTGAATAAAAAAAATTAAATACTTTGTCGGATTTGTTCATATTGATCTTCTCGATAATTGTCCTCAAAGCATTCATTTTCAACTTGCGACCAAATATTCAACGTGAAGCTAACAGGTCTGACAGTCAAAGTCATTAGAACATATCATTATATCTCGGAATCAGACAAATCAGTTTACCTAATTCAAGCTCAAAGACCTGCGCCTTCGTCCGCGACGGCGAACTACGCTCGGTGTAATTTTTGTTCGTTTGTTACTGTTTTAGATATTCGACGACGAATCTTTTAATCGGCGGTTCTTCGTCGCCGAGCATTTCCATCAAACTATTTTGCTCAAAACCGTTCGTCTCAAACCGCGATAAATCTTTTTTCGACAACGCCCAAGGCATCTCCTTCGGGATTTCGTCATCTTCGCGCCCGCGCGTAACGACGACTAATTCACCTTGCGGCGCGACGAAATTCGAGACTGCATCAATCACCTGCGAACGCATTTCGAGCGGCAGCGGCTGAATCGTATAAACTTCCAGCACGAATTCAAACGCGCCCAACCAGACGCGCGGCGGAACGAATAAATCGGCGTGGTGAAAATCAATCGAAGTGGCGGCGTGTAACTTTTTCGCCCATTCGATTGCCGTTTCGGAAATGTCGAACGCCGTAACCTTAAAATTCAAATCGTGCAGAAATTTTGCATCGTCGCCCAAACCGCAGCCGACGACTAAAGCCTTTCGATTGTTTCCCTGTAAATCGGTTTTCTCCGCCCAACGGCGCAGAAATTTATTCGGTTCGAGGTCAGCCCACGGAATTCGCTCATTGTCGCCCGCCGCTTCTTTATAAAGCGCGTCAAACCAGCCGAGCGCGTCGCCTTTTTCGGCGTATTCGGCTTGAATTTCCTTCGTCCGTTCCCGCGCATCGTGCGTTTCAAAACTCATAATTTAATAATTTCATCACAAAAATCAACTTCAAACAAAATCGGCTTGACGTTTCCGCGCGATGGATTGGTAATTCATCGTTCCAAAATTATCAGCCGGTAACTTTTTCAGTCGAGCGTTTTGAGTTCGCGCTTCAGCGTGTTTCCGCAGAGCGAAGCGCGGCGGAAAGCAAAGGGCGTTCCGCGTTTGAACTCAGAACTTTCACTCAATTTCCAAAATCTTCGGTTACAAGGCACTAGTTTCCGAGTTCGGCGAGCATAATGCTGCTGGCATTTTGGTCGTGTTGGGTGTAGAGAATTGTTTTGCCGTCCGCCGAAGCACTCAAACCCGGATAGACCCAAATCGGCGAGTGGTCGGTCGCCGCCGCTTCCTTTAATTGACGGCTGGCAAAATCGTAAAATTTGATTTTATACGGCGGTTGTTCGGCGCGGGCGACAAAATAGATGCCGTCCCGCGTCGCTGTCCAGTAACGCCAGTAAGCGGCTTCGGCTAATTCGGGAATCGGCGTTTCCGCGCCGCCGTCCGCGCCGACGCGCCATAAACCGACTACGCCGTCGCCTTTTGAATAATAAATTTCCGTGCCGTCGGGCGAAGCGAAAGATTCGCGCCCGCCGTTTTTTGTAATCTGCACGGCTTCGCCGCCTTCGAGCGGCATTTTCCAGATTTGCGCCGTGTCGGTGCGATTTGAAGCGAAATAAACAAAACGTCCGTCCGCGCTCCACGACGGCATAAAATCGAATGATTCGCTGTCGGTCAGACGGCGAATCGTTCCGCCGTCTGCCGCAACCACGAAAATATCGCCGTTGCCCGCCACCTGCGCGTCGAAAACGATGAGCTTGCCGTCGGGCGAAAAACGCGGCGAGCCGGTCGGAGAATTTTGCAAATCGGTCAATTGTCTGGCGTTTGAGCCGTCGGCATCGCCAATCCAAATATCGAAGTTTGCCGTGCGGTCGGACGAGAAAACAATCCGTGCGCCGTCGGGCGAAAAATGCGGACTGTTGTCGCGGCGGCTCGAGGCGATAAGTTTGCGGAAGGTATTGTTCGCCGGTTCGCCTTTAGTCTCGATACGCCAGATGTTTGTGTCCTGCCATTCTTCGACAAACGCGATAGTTTTTCCGTTCGGCGAGATGGCGGGTTTTCCAGAATTTTTGCCGCCCGCCGCGATAAATTGCGGCGCGTCATTTTTCAGGGAAATTTGCCAGAGATTTGTTTGACTGTTGATTTGCCGCCGCGAAGCGATGACAATTGACGCGCCGTCCGCGCTCCACGCCGCGCCGCCAATCCACGTTTTATCAAATGTTAGCCGGCGCGGTTCGCCGCCGCCAATGTCCACGACGAAAAGTTCCTGCACGATGGCTCCGAAGTTGCGAACAAAAGCAATCATTTGACCGTCGGGCGAAAACCGCGGCGCATCGTCGTTGGTGTATTCCGGCGGCACGGTCAGCCGCCGCTTGTCGCCGTTTTCGACGTTCACCAAAAAAATACCGTTGGGTCCGTCGCTTTGTTCGCTGTCGGAAACGACCAGGGAAAGTCCGTCGGGCGCAAACGAAACGCTCGAACGGGTCGAATTCAGATGGCAGATTTTGCGTTCCGCGCCGCCCAATGCCGGAACGAGAAAAAGTTCGCTGCCCGCACCCGACGAGCGTATGAAAGCGATTGTTTTGCCGTCGGGCGAAAACGCCGGATTCAAATCGTCCGCTTTGCTTTTCGTCAAACGGACGGGTTCGCCCGCGCCGATAAGTTTGACGTAAATATCGAAATTTTCAAGGTCGCCGCCGTTCCACGCGAAAGCGATTTGGTTGCCGTCGGGCGAAAAAACGGGCGCGTCCTCGCGTCCGGGCAAACCGGCGAACGGCGTGATTTTGCTTGCCAGAATAATTTTCGGTTCGGGCTGGCGCAAGAAGATGTGATAAACGGCGAAACCGATTGCCGTGATTGCCAGAACGCCGAAGGCGAGCAGAAGAGACGCGGGGACACGGCGACGCGCAGACGCGGGGACGTTTGGCAAGGCAACGATTTTTTTCTCCGCGTCGCCGTGTCTCCGTGTCTCCGCGTCTGAAAGCGTCAGCGTTTCTTCGATGCGGATGCGCGTCAGCGTTTGTTCTTCGATGATGAGCGCGTTTTCGTCCGAACTTTTCGTTACTTCGGGCAGAAATCGGTAGCCGCGTTTCGGACAAGTTTCGATAAATTGCTCGCCGTTCTTATTTCCCGCGCCGAGTTTTTTCCGCAGCCAAGAAATATTGCGCGTTAGTGTGCCGTCTTCGACAAACGTATCTTTCCAGATTTGAGCGTGCAAATCGTCTTTCTCGACGACGCGCCCGGCGTTTTCAACCAATATCAAAAGCAGTTCAAATTCCTTCGGCGTGAGCGCAATTAGTTCTTCACCGCGCCACAGACGATGTTTTTTTACGTCCAGCCGAAACGTGCTGAAATCGTAAAACTCTTTTGTTTGCGGTTCTTTCACCATATCCGAAATTTTATCCGAAAAATTTTCCGCCATTTTATCAGGACTTTTTTTACCCGAAATTTGTAAGTTTGTTGCTGTCGGCGGAGAAAAAATTTAAACGCTACTAATTTTAATTGATTATAAATGGAAATCAAACGCACAACCGAAATTTTTGTCGAAACAAACCGGCGGCTGGTCATTCGTCAGCCGGAATCGGCAGAACATTTTTTATGTCCGAACTGTAATGACGCGATGCTCGCGGCGGAACAAATCGCCGTCGTATTCGGCATCAGCCGCCGCGCCGTCTATCAAATTATCGAAACCGAAGCGGCGCATTTTGTCGAAACCGAAACGGGCTTTTTGTTGGTTTGTCCAAACTCGCTGGCAAAAATTTTAGCGAACCGGACGGAGACTTTGGGAGAAAAATTATGAAACAAGAAAAATCTATGGCGCAATGGACGCGCAATTTGTTGGCAGTTTGTTTAATCGTTCTGGCGTGTGTCGCTTCGGTCGCGGCGCAAACGACGGCTTTTACTTATCAGGGACGCTTCACTGATTCGACCGTCGCACAGCCGACGAACGGAACTTATCAAATGCAGTTCGCGCTGTTCGACGCGGCGAATGCGCCCGTCGGAGCGGCGATTACCGTTCCGTCCGTCCAGGTCGTGAACGGTATTTTTACGGTCAGTCTCGATTTTGGCGCGGCGGCTTTTGCGGCAAATGCGGAACGACTGTTGGAGATTCGCGTTTTCAACCCGGCGACATCGGTTTACGTTCCGTTATCGCCGCGTCAGCCGGTGACGAGTGCGCCGTTTGCGATTCGTGCTTTGAACGCGACGACGGCGGACGTTTCGACCAATACTTTGAATGTCGGCGGAACGCCCGCCGCGCAGATTATCAAAGAAGGCGACACACGCTTGACCGACACGCGAACGCCGACGGCGGGCAGCACAAATTACATTCAAAATCAAAACGCGGCGGCGCAAACTTCTTCAAATTTCAATATCTCCGGCACGGGCGCGGCG
>JAJAZE010000492.1 GCA_026785925.1 Pyrinomonadaceae bacterium | reverse complement strand
GTCTTGCGCGAGATGACGGCGTTTCTGGTTTTGAATTCGCTTTACCGCGAACTGATGGCGATGCCCGATTCAAATGTTTTGGACGGCGTGCGCGAGATGCGGACGATTATCGTGATAGACGAAGCGCATCATTTTTTGAAGGACAAACGGCGCAATGCAATTTTAGAAAGGTTAATCCGCGAAATCCGCAGTAAAGGCGCAAGCGTTTTCCTGATGTCGCAGTCGCCCGACGATTACGATCAGGGTGATTTCGATTTTACCGAACTGTTGGAATTTATCTATCTTCTGCAATCGAACGCGGGCGCGACGAAGTTTCTGCAAAATGCGTTCGGCGTGTCGGCGGCGGAAGCGAAAACTTTGTCGGCTGAAGTTTCAACTCTACCGACCGCCGAAGCAATCGGGAAAGCGGACGGCGGCAAAAATAAAACAAATCGTCTGCGGGTGCGGCAATTCTGGCGCGAGAAAGGAAAATGAATTTCCCGCAAAGGCGCAAAGGGCGCAAAGAAAAACGGAAGAAAATTCTAACCGCCGATGGACGCGGATAAACGCGGATGGAAAACGAATGAAATTGGTTTCGTTTCGCTAATCAATTCGTCCTGTTCTGATTTTATCTGCGTCTATCTGCGTTATCTGCGGTTAAATAATTCTTTTATTTCGCCCATTCATCGCTGATGTGAACGTCAACTTTGACGGGAACTGATTTGATATATTCTTCGCCCGCCGCGCACATCGCTTTTTCCAATTTATCGGCGGTGATTTGTGCTTCCGATGCGTCGGCTTCGACGATGATTTCGTCGTGGACGATATTTACCAGACGCGCCGAAGTTCCTTTGATTGATTGGTGCAGAAGATGCAGAGCGCGTTTCAGAATGTCGGCGGACGTTCCCTGAATCGGCATATTTTTCCCGTTTCTCTGCGCCAAAGACGCGGCTTTGCGGTCTTCGGGTTCAAATCGAAAGCGCGACAATCTGCCCGAAGCGGTTCGGGCAGAGCGTTCGGTCGTCACCTTTCGCGCCGCTTCGCGCAGCCACGAATCGAGTCCGCGATACGTCGCAAAATACTTTCGCATAATGTCTTCGGCATTCGTCTGGGAAAGTCCGGTCATCAGCGCGAACCGCTGCGAACCGATGCCGTAGACGACACCGAAATTCAGACGTTTGGCGAAACTGCGCTGGTCGGATGTCACGTCTTCGGGCTTGGCGTTGAAAACCTGCGCGGCGGTGATCGTGTGGAAATCCGCGCCGGATTGAAAGGCTTTGATAAAATTTTCGTCCCTGGAGAATTCGGCTAAAATTCGCAGTTCGACTTGTGAATAATCGGCGATAATCAACTTTCTGCCTTCCGGCGCACGAAAGCAATGACGATAATTTTCGTCATGCGGAATCTGCTGAATATTTGGCTTGGAACATGAAAATCTGCCGGTCGGCGCACCGATCTGGCGAAAGTCGGCGTGGATTCTGCCGGTGTTTGGTTTGATGAATTCGAGAATGTTCTCGCCGAAACTCGT
>JAJAZE010000491.1 GCA_026785925.1 Pyrinomonadaceae bacterium | reverse complement strand
TTCATTCAGCAAGAGAATGTAAACGGATTTTTACAAAATCAGATTTTATCTGATTCTTTGAATTATCGCTCTCTGGTGAAGACTATCTAGAAAAATGTCAAAGGCGATTGATTTTACAACTTGAAAATCAGTTTCGACTTGATAAAAATAATGTCTCGGACGGAACCCAACCCGCAACGTATTTATCGGCTTTTTCGAGCCATTTATTTATTCTTTGTTCGGGCGGAACGGATTCGCCCCAATATTCGATGAAAAGTGCGTCTTCCATTCTGAGCGATGCGGCGACCATTTCGTTTTCAATCGCTTTAATCGCGCGTTGAATATAGATGCCGCCGCGAGTTTTGTCTTCCCGATGAGCGACGCTTCCGGCGGAAAATAAATCGCGGGCTTGCGAAACGAGAACGCCGTGATAGGTCAGCAGATACATCGCCACGTCGTTGTATTTGTTTTTGACGCGCGAACCGGCGACGACTTTCGGGCATAGCAGCGTCGCTTCTGCGCGTAATTTCGTTTTTTCTTCAGGCGGCAAATCAATATAAAGTCTGACTTGAATCGGCAAAGTATGTTCGGGTTCGGCTTTTTCTTCGAGCCACCATAAACGCTCGCCGTCTTTTAATCTTCCCTTCGCATAGTCGCGGATGTAGCCCATTTTCTTTTCAATCGGCAATCGGCTGAAATCTTCATACGAGATTTTCATCTGATCGAAAAGCGAAGAGGTCGCGCCGATTTCCAGTTCAAAACGCGGAACGTGCGAAGTGCGAACGTGAATCACGCAGTCATCGTAACGCGCCCATTTCACTTCGGGAACGCCGCCCATTTTGCCGAAAATTACATAAACATAAATGACTTGCTGATTGCGAAAGGTTTCAAAAACGCTGTTCGCCACGCTTCGCCAAGTGTCTTTCGCGGTGAATTTAACTTCCACGCCGAATTCGCCGACGGCGATGTCGGGGAAAATATAAGGATGCGGATTATAATCAACGGCGATTTCGTGTTCAACGCCGATTTGTTCCAAAACTTCGCGGACGCGGTTTTCAAAGTCTTTGGAAGTCGTGAATAGATTTTGTTTTGATTCTTCGGTTAATTGAGCGACAACCGAATCGAGTAAACTTTCAAATTGTTCTGTGGTCATAAAAACTTAGTCTGCCAGACATTCGGCGACCGATTGCGCGATGTGCCACGCGAGAACGGGCGGCACGGCGTTGCCGACTTGCCGTTCGGTTTCGCGCAATTTCGCATCGAAAATAAAATCGTCGGGAAACGATTGAATGCGCGCCGCTTCGCGCATCGAAATCCGGCGCGGCAGAGAATAATGAAACTGAATATTGCCGTGACATTCGGCGCGAATCGTAAAACCGGGACGATCAGCGACTAAACGGCGATTGCCTTGTTCGCCGCTGACGTTCGCCGCGCTCCAGATGTGATTAACGCTTTCGTCCATTTCCTTTGATTCCAAATCGCCGATTGCTTCGGACGCGGTGAGCCAGTTTTCTTTGGAAAGTTCGGGCGCGGGCGGAGCGAATTTGTTCGCGTTTTTCAATGTTCCGACGATAAAAACTCTTTCCCGACTTTGCGGAACGCCGTAATCGGCGGCGTGATAAAGCTCGTGCGAAACATCGTAGCCGAGCGAATTGAAATCTTCCATAATGCGCTGAAAAGAATCACGGCGCGTTTTCAAAAGTAAGCCTTTGACATTTTCGGCGACGAAAACTTTTGGCTTGACGATTTTTATTGCTTCGACCATCGCGCTGTATAAAATGCTGCGCTTGCCGTTGATGCCCAAACCTTTGCCGTTAATCGAAAGGTCTTGGCACGGAAAACCGCCGATCAAAACATCCGCGCTCGTCGGCAGTTGATTCATAAAATCCCAAATGTCGCCGCAGTAAATATCTTCATTGAGATTCCGGCGATAAGTTCGACACGCGGCTTGATTAAGCTCATTAGCCCAAATTATTTTGAAAGGATTTTCCGCGTATTTTCTACCGAAAATCGAAAAACCGCCGCGAAATCCCAAATCCATTCCGCCACAACCGGAAAACAAAGAAACTACAGAATGGTTCTGCGCTCGAACAATTTTTTCTGTTGACTTTCTTTGAAAAAGATTTTGTTGAGTGCCGGATTCGTTCAGCATAACGGCTATTACATCTTGAATAAAATTCATAGTCAAGTATCAAGTTCTTTTCACGCCGAAAATCTAAACGTCTTTCGGTTCGACGGTTTTGATGTCAGTATAGCGTATTCAATATTTGACGTTGAAGGTCAGCAGATTTTAGATGTTGTGGGCTTTCATCGCGGCAGCGATTTTTGCGTCGTGAACTTGAATGCCGGAAACTGAATGATTGACGACAAGTTCGCGCCAGTTTCGACAGACTTCAATCGTATCGGGCAGAAAGTCGAAAATTTGTTCGATTTTTGAGAGTTCGGAATCGGTTTGAGCAACGGTAAAACCTAAACCATTTTTATCGGAGGGACGAGTACAGACGTTCCAAAATTCGGAAATGTTTTGCAAAGTTACGAAAAGCGTGTCGCCTTGTTTGAGCAATTTATCAACAGCATTTTTCGCTTCCGTATGATGCGGACTTTGAGTTTGAACAAGGCGCACAAGAATATTTGTGTCGGTTAGATAATTCACAATTGTCTGTTCATCTGTTCTTCGTAAATACTTTCGCGGCTGATTTGCTCATCGGTCAAATTCGGCGTGTTCGGGTCGAGAGTCGCCATCCATTCTTCAAAAACTTCTATTTTGAATTTATTGACGGATTCCTTTTCAACATTCTCCGAAACATCGCGCACGTTAATTTCGACGACGCTGTTTTCCGGTAAATCGAGCGGCTGCAAAGGGCGTAAAATACCGTTTTCGTAAATCGCTCGAATATGTTCACTCATAAAGTAAGTTCATCTTAACAGAGTTGTAATTTTTCGCAAAAATTTTTATGTTTACGTTCCGATGTTTCAAATAGTTTGCTTCAGCGTATTCTGATCAAAAGATGATTAGCCGCAATCGCCGCGCCCATTGTTCCCGCGCCTAAAAGGGCGGCTTTTCCGATATTCATATTTTGTATTTTACCTTTTTCAATTGGATTTTTGTTTCGTGGATTATAACTGAATGAGTATTCATTCAGCAAACGAAAAACCGAGTAATTCTCAACCTCAGCAAACTTGAAGTTTTGCAGAATTGACTTTATCCGGCGAGAAGAAATTAAAAAATTTTTGAGCGGCGGCGTTGCGACTGATTAACTGATAACTAAATGACAGTCGAACGCCAATTCAAATAAATCTTTCTTTTGTTCGATGGCTTGCCGTTCGATAGTGTAATCTTGGTCGCTGACGAGTTTGAGCAAAAGGTTCTGCCTGTCAACTTTGAATTTTATATTGGTGATATGATTTTCGTGTCCTCGGTCGAGAGCTTCGGCGAGCCGCAGAATCGCGCCGAGCTGCGCCGTGCTTTTGCGGTCTTTTTCGCTCAACTGCATAAAGTCGGTGTGTTTTTCTTTCGGCAGCGAGCCGCGGTGATAACGCGCAATGTTGGCGATAATCGCTTTTTCGGTTTCGGAAAAACCGGTCATTTCCGAATGTTTAATCAAATAATACGAATGTTTATGGTGTGATTCGTGCGAGATGTGATAGCCGACATCGTGGAGCAGCGCGGCGGCGGAAAGCAAAGTTCGTCCGTGTCTGGACAATTTATAAATCGGGGCGAGCGCGTCGAAAATCTTTTCCGCCAAATTCGCCACTTGCAGCGCGTGTGATTCTTCGTAACCGAAACGCCGTCCGACGGCGAAGACATCGCGCAGTTTTTTATCTTCGACATCCGGCACCGGCGGCAGCGATTCCGATTCGATTTCGCGCAGATAATCAATGATTACGCCTTCGCGCAGCGCGTAAAAACACGGCTGCAAAGTTTGAATCCTAAAAGCCCGCATCACGCCTTCGAGAATCTGCCCGCCGGCGACGATCACTTCAGCGCGCTGCGGGCTGATCACGGGAAGTTTAGCGCGGTCTTCGAGTGATAAACTCGCCATCATTTTATTGAGCGCGATGAGTTTTTTCAATTGAATTTCAGATTTCGTTTCGGTATTTTCGGCGGGTTGAAAATTGAGCAATCCCGCCAGATTCAAGATTGTCCCGGAAGTTCCGGTCGCAATCCGCCACGTTTCGCCGCGCGTTTTTCGGAGCGGTTTTTGCAGCGCGGAAGTGATTTCCGCTTGCAGGTTTTCAATTTCTTTGGGTTTCGGCGGATTCGAGAAAATAAATTTCTCCGTCAACCCGACCGCGCCGAGTTTCATCGAGAAAAGTTTGTGCGGTTCGCCGTTCTTCATCAAAGAAAGCTCGGTCGAACCGCCGCCGATGTCAATATTTAACAGCGATTCGTCGTCCGCGCCGAAAAACTGCGCGGCGGCGATACCGATCAACCGGGCTTCTTCAATCGAAGACAAAACTTCGACGCGCACGCCCGTTCGCGCTTCGACTTCGCGCACGAATTCGTGTGCGTTGTCGGCTTCGCGGACGGAAGCGGTGGCGACGGCGATAATCGAATCAACCTCGCGGCTTTCGGCAATCGAGCGAAATTTAGCGATTGCGTCCGCCGATAGATTGATCGCTTCTGCGGACAAAAAATGATTTTTCAGCGTTTCGTGACCGAGCCGGACACGTTCGCGGTCTTGCAGAATAACGGTGAACGAATCGCTGGCGGCGGCTTCGACGATCACGAGTTTCAGGGAGTTTGAGCCGATGTCTATGGCGGCGAGTTTTTGCGTTTTCATTTTGCGATTTTATAAAAATCATACTTTAGCATTTTTGCCGGTCAGTTTGAAAAACGCCGTTTGACTTGACAACATCCGGCGTGTTCTTTGAACATCTACGAAGTGAAAATGGAAAAAAAAGCGACGGTAATGAAATTCGGCGGAACCAGTGTGCAGGACGCGGCAGCCTTTGCGCGGGTCGCCGAAATCGTTTCGGGTGAAAAAGAGAACTCGCCGGTCGTCGTCACATCGGCGATGGCGAAAGTCACCGACGCGCTTTTACAGGCTTTCGAGTGGGCGAAAAAAGGCAATGCGACGACGGCTTTTGAAAGTTTGCAGCCGCATTTTGAACGACATATTAAAGTCGCTGAAGAATTATTAGGCGAAAGCGGGCGTAAATCTTTGCAACTCGAATTGGATTACGCGAAACAAGAATTAAACGATTTGCTCGTGCGCGTGTCGCGCCGTTCACTGCCGCTGCAAATGCTGAAAGACGCGATTGTTTCTTACGGAGAACAACTTTCGTCGCGTCTGCTGGTGGAAGTCTGCCAAGCAAAAAAATTAAACGCGCGTCACGCCGACGCGCGCCGTTTGATTGTCACCGACGACGAATACGGTTCCGCCGCGCCGGTTTGGGACCAGACGGAACGGTTGATTCGCCTTGAACTTCAGCCGTTGATAGCAGCGGGCGAAATTCCGGTGCTGGGCGGATTTATCGCGGCGAGTCGCGGCGGCGAAACGACGACTTTGGGGCGCGGCGGCTCGGATTATTCGGCGGCACTGGTCGGCGCGGCGCTGCAGGCGCGGGAAATTCAAATCTGGACGGATGTCACCGGCGTTTTAACCTGCGATCCGCGCATCTGCCCGGAGGCGCGAACCTTAAAAACCTTATCTTACGAAGAAGCCGCCGAATTAGCTTATTTCGGCGCGAAAGTTCTGCATCCGAAAACGATTCAGCCGGCGGTTGATCTGCAAATCCCGGTGCGCGTCTGCAACTCTCGACAGCCAACCGAACAAGGCACGATGATTTTGCCGCAAAGTCAATCAACGCCGCGCCTGGTGAAATCAATCGCCTACAAAAAAGGCATTACGATTCTGCACATCACCTCAGCCAGAATGCTCGGAGCCTACGGTTTTATGAGCGCGATTTTCCAGATTTTTGAACGCCATCGCACGGTCATTGATGTGGTGACGACTTCGGAAGTTTCGGTTTCATTAACGCTCGACGACACTGCCGCGCTCGAAGCAATTATCAAAGATTTAGAGCGCATCGGCACGGTCGAAATCGAACCGAATCAAGCGGTCGTCTGCGTCGTCGGCAGCGGCTTGCGCGATACTTCAGGCGTGGCGGCGCAGATTTTCGCCGCCATCTCCGACATCAACATTTCGCTGATTTCACACGGCGCGTCATCCGTGAATATGACGTTTGTGGTGCAGGAAAATGTCATTGGTGAAGTAATTAAAAGACTACACGACGAATTTTTCACGAACTAAAATTATTGAACAAAGAAGAATTAAAGCCGGGTTTAGGAGTTTTTATGGATGCGGGAAAAGGGGTTGTTAGTGAGAAGATTAAGAGCGAGCGGCTGGAAATTTTAGAGCGGCTCGAAAATTGGCTCGAAACGCCGATGCTCGTTTTGAGTTTTGTCTGGCTCGCGCTTTTTATTTACGAAGTCGTGTGGAGTTTGAGTCCGCTTTTGGAAACAATCGGCACGGTTATCTGGATAATTTTTGTCGTTGATTTTGCGATAAAAATTATTCTCGCGCCGGGTAAAATCGCTTATTTGAAAAGCCATTGGCTGACGGCGATTGCGCTTCTGCTGCCGGCTCTGCGCGTGTTTCGCATCTTTAGAATTTTCAGAATTTTGCGCGTGGCGCGAGCGGCGCGAGGTTTGCGGCTCGTTCGATTATTCACGTCTTTGAATCGCGGGATGAAGGCGTTGGGCGAAAGTTTCAGCCGTCGAGGTTTCGGTTATGTGCTGATTTTATCCTTGATTGTGACGTTCGTCGGCGCGGCGGGAATGCTGGCGTTTGAAGCCGAAGCAAATGGATTTGCGAATTACGCCGAGGCTTTGTGGTGGACGGCGATGCTGTTGACTTCTATCGGCTCGGATTATTTTCCGCGCACCGCCGAGGGCAGAGTTTTATGTTTTGTTCTGGCACTCTACGGTTTCGCCGTTTTCGGTTATGTGACGGCGACGCTGGCGACGTTTTTCGTCGAGCGCGATACGAGCCAAAGAGCGGACGAGGAAACGCCGACGCTTGCCGATTTGCAATCGGAAATCAGGGAACTGCGGGCGGAAATCGGACAGCTTTTGTCCGAACGTCGAATTCAAAATTAGGACTTTCTCAATATAAAGAGAAATTTTAACGCCAAGGCGCGAAGGCGCAAGGACGCAAAGGTTTTCAAAGTAAGAGAAACAAAGATGGAAAATATTTAATTTCTTTGTGTCTCTACGTTAAAAAAATCGAGAAAGTCCTAAAAATTAAAAAATGAATTTATTTGAACTAACCAAAACTTTAATCAACATTCCGTCAATCTCCGATGACGAGCAAGCGGTCGGTTTTTTTCTGCGCGATTATCTCGGATCGCTCGGTTGGACGGTCGAATTGCAGGCGGTTTCCGCAAATCAAAATAACGTCATCGCTCGTTTAAACGACACGCCGCGAGTTTTTTTCTCGACGCATTTAGATACCGTTCCGCCTTTTATCGAAGCGAGCGAAGACGACGAAAAGATTTACGGGCGCGGCGCGTGCGATGCCAAAGGCATTATCGCGTCGCAGATTTTCGCGTCGGAAGCGCTGCGGCAAGAAGGAATCAACGACATCGGTTTGCTGTTCACGGTTGACGAAGAACAGGGAAGTTCGGGAGCGCGGGCGGCAAATAATCATCCGCTGGCGGCGAAATGCGAATTTATGATAAACGGCGAACCGACCGACAACGATTTGGCAATCGGGTCGAAGGGTTCGCTGCGGTTTTCCATCAAAACGACGGGCAAAGCGGCGCATTCGGCATATCCTGAAATGGGCGAATCGGCGATTGAAAAAATGCTCGACGTGTTAGCCGACGTTCGTCAAATCAAATTTCCGAACGACGAATTCTTCGGCGAAACGACCAACAATATCGGTTTGATTGCGGGCGGTTTGAAAACCAACGTCATCGCGCCGAACGCCGAAGCCGGTTTGCATATTCGTCTGACGACGGACGAGAAACCGATTTTGGAGTTATTGGAAAAAACGATTGACGGTCGCGGTGAACTCGAAATTATGTCAATCGCCAAACCGGTGAAAATGCTCGCCGTCGAAGGGTTTCAGCAAAAAGTCGTGCGCTTTACCACCGACATTCCGCATCTTTCAAATTGGGGAACGCCTTTGCTTTTGGGCGCGGGTTCAATCCTCGTCGCGCATACGAAGGACGAGTTTGTTTTGAAACGCGACTTGGAGAAAGCGGTCGGGCTTTATGTGAATTTAGTGAAGAAGTTATTGAGTGTCTGAGCGGTGATTTAATACGGTAATCTGCGATTTTAGTTTAATGGATTGTGCGAAAACTGAGGACTTTAAACGAAAGAAACTCAATTGAATTAAAAAGTGCGGGCGAAACAGATTGATTTTCGCCCGCACTTTCTATTTTACGGCAGAAAAGCCGTCGGAATCGGAACATCGGTTGACGCGCCGAATGCGATGCCAGCAAATCCGGCGGTCGAACGATTCAGATACCACGTTCCATTGCGGAAAACCGCAATATCCGCTTTGCCGTCGCCGTCATAGTCCGCCGGAACAGGTTTGTCGGTTCCGAAGCCGAACGCGATTCCGGCAAACCCGGCGGTGCTTCGCAGCAGATACCAAGTGCCGTTTGACGGGCGGAACACCGCGACATCCGTTTTGCCGTCGCCGTCGTAATCCGCCGGAACGGTTAAATCGCCTGATTGTCCGAATCGCACCGCCCCGTAATTGGTCGCCGCGTTCGGCGAAAGATACCACGTCCCGTTCGACGGTCGGAAGACGGCGATTTCCACTTTGCCGTCACCGTCGTAATCGCCCGCCGCCGGCTGGTCGCCCGGCTGTCCGAACTGCACGGCGGTGAATTGATTGCCGACTAAATTCAAAATATACCAAGTGCCGTTCGACGGTCGGAACACCGCGATTTCCGCTTTGCCGTCGCCGTCGTAATCCGCCGGTTGCGGAATATCGTCCGCCAAACCGAACGCCGTGCCGGTGAATCCGGCTTGACTGCGGTTGAGATACCAAATGCCGCCGCGATAAACCGCGACATCGGTTTTCCCGTCGCCGTCGTAATCCGCCGGGACGAGTTTATCGCCCGCCGTGCCGAACCGCGCCGTGCTGAAACCGCTTGCCGAATTATTCAGATACCAAATTCCTTCGTGCGGGCGAAAGACGGAAATGTCGGCGCGTCCGTCGCCGTCGAAGTCGAATTTGGCGCGGGCGGTCAAATTGTTAATCGAGATGCGCCCGTTCGTGCGAATCACGCCGGGATTGCCTTCGTTGAACAAAAAGCCGTTCCACGTCAAAGCCGAACTCGTTCCCGTTTGTCCGACGGCGCGGAATTTCAGATTAACCAAGGTTCCCGAACCCGCCAGATTTGCCGCGCTGTAACCGGACACGCGCAATCTGCCCGCCGCAATAATGTTTGTTCCGACGGCGAACTCGCTGCTCATCGTTTCGGTATTGGCGACGGCTTGAGTTTGCGGCTCAATCACGGACGAATCGTATAGAACTTCAAAATCGAACGAACTAATCTCGCGTCCCGATACGTCGCCGATAATGACGGGAACAGTGAATTCAGAATTGACACCGACGTTTCTGATTGGCAGATTGACCGGAACGGCATCAACCAACGGCTGCTCAGGGGTAGCCTGAAGATTAGAGAAATCGTTTGCAAACGGCACAGTCGGTGTCCAGTTGCCGGAAACTTCGCCCATCAAAATCGCCGTGTAATTCTGTCCCGTTAAATTGGCGGTAATGGTCGGATAGACACGGTTGACCGGCGTAAATCGCCACGTTCCGGTGTTGCTTGCGTTTGGAATTTCCAAAATGGTTTGAGCAATCAGCGAAGCATCGAAAGATGTTACTGCGCCGTTGCCGGAAACGTCCGCCGCCGCGAGCTGCTGCGCCGTCAAGGTGACGGTTTGCACCAGATGTTTGGAAATTTGCGAAGCGTCGAACGACGTAATCGAGTTGTTGGTATCGAAGGTTTTCGACGGCGTAACGGTATATGCGCCGCTGCCGAATCCGGTCAGCGTGTAATTGCCGCTCGCGTCGGTTGTCACCAATGTCACGGCGGGCGTTCCGGCGACGGTCAGCCTCGCGCCGGGAACAGCGGTTGCGGTTGTCGCGTTGCCATAATTGACCGTGCCGCTGATGCTCGCGCCGGTAACGCAAACCTGTCCGTTTGTGATTGAAACTGATGGATTGCCTTCGTTAAATCCGAAATTTGTCAAAGTCAGTGCCGAGCAAGCCGGAAAAGCACCGACGGCGTTGAATCTGAAGTTGAGCAGCACGCCCGAACCCGTCAGCGGCGAAGTTCCGAAACCGGAGACAATCAGCGTTCCGGCGGACGGAGTATTGACGTTGATTTCAAACCCGCTCGCCAAAGTTCCGGTTGTCACGACGGGCGTTGTCAACGGCGTTAAAACCGCCGCATCGTAAGTCAATCTAAAGTCGAATGAAGTGATGCCGTTTCCAGTCGTGTTGGAAACATTAACCGGAACGGTCAGAGTGGTGTTTTGAGGAGCGGTCAGATTCGCGGGAATCGAAACATTGATCGTGCCGCCGGTCGAACCGACGGGTTGCGTAACGGTCAAAGTCTGTCCGGCAATCGTCAAAGTTCCGCTTCGCGGCGCGGTGGTCGTGTTGGCGGCAGCCGAATAAGCAACGGTTCCGCTTCCGCTGTCGTTTGCGCCGCTGATAATGGTCAGCCACGCCGCATTGCTCGCCGCCGTCCACGCGCAGCCGCTCGCCGTCGTAACGCTCGCGCTGGCGTTGCCGCCGCCGCCCGCGATTGTTTGCAAGGTCGGCGAAATCGAGTAAGAGCAAGTGGGTGAACCGACGGGCTGAGTAACCGTCAAAGTTTGTCCGGCAATCGTCAAAGTTCCGCTGCGAGGCGCGGTGGTCGTATTGGCGGCAGCCGAATAATTGACCGTTCCGTTGCCCGTGCCGCTTGCGCCGCTCGTGATTGTCAGCCAAGCGGCGTTGCTCGCCGCCGTCCACGCGCAGCCGTTTGCCGTCGTGACGCTCGCGCTGGCACTGCCGCCGGCTCCGGCGATTGTTTGCGAAGTCGGAGAAATCGAGTAAG
>JAJAZE010000490.1 GCA_026785925.1 Pyrinomonadaceae bacterium | reverse complement strand
CGCCGCGCCGACTCCGGCGGCAATCGCCGACATCACTTCGAGGGCGCGTTCGGGCGACAATTTCTTTTCGCGGTCTAATAAATCGTGCAAGGACTCGCCCTCGACATATTCCATCACGAGAAACGGCATCGTTCCCATCGCCACGCCGTAATCGGACACGCCGACGACGTTCTGATGACGAATCGCCGCCGCCGCCAGTGCCTCCTGCCGAAAGCGCGTGACGAGCTGCGGGTCGTTGCCGACTAAATCCGGCAAAATGACTTTAATCGCGTGCGCCGTTTTCAAATAAGCGTGCCGCGCCTTATAAACCACGCCCATTCCGCCCTGTCCGAGCCGGCATTCGAGATGATACTTGCCTTCTAAAACCGGCTCGCCCGCAATCGAGTGATACGTCGGCATTCCGTCGTTCGGGCAAGTATTGACTTCATCGGTGAAACAGTTTTTACAAAGTTGACACTCTTTCATTTTGAATATTTTCGCAATTTTCGGATGTTTTATCCTGAAAGATGTTTGCGGTCTAAAAGTTAAAGTTAGATTTAGAAAAGTCGGGCAACTGACGAATATAATAACGCTATTTGATTTTAATTGCATTGCGGAAGGCAATCAAGGTTTATTTGCCGTTCAACATTCAAAACTAAATTATTTTCTGATAAGAACAAGGCTTTCTTCTGTGATTCCGCACCCGAAGACTTAATTACTGATGTTACGCAGTTTTGGTTTTTGTCGCTGAAAGCGACTGATATTAAAGCTTAGCGAGAATCGCTAGGTCAGCGTTGATAATATGTCCCGTCGCTGAAAGCGACGAACAAAAAAGGCGGCGAATGTTGCTCGCCTTCAGCGAGCGGCGCGTTTGCCATAAATACCTAAGCAGGTCAGCATATATTTTCCGGCATAATGCCGATGCAGAAACACGCACGAAGTAAGTGTGTTTTTGCGCCTTTACTTCGTGCGGGCTTCTGCATTATGCTTGAAAACTTCTTCATACCTGCTTATACGCTTTCCCCTTAGAAAGTGTGCATTAGTCAAACCGCCTACAGTAGCGGGCGCGTAAAAGCAACCAAGTCGCTACTGCTCCTTGTTCTGACAAGAGCAATCGCTAATGCACAATTTCTAACGGAAAAGGGTATTATTAGCATTGTCGCCGAAGTTTATAAAACTTCGTTTTTCGTTCAGAGTCCAAACTTTAGTTTGTCTGCTCCGCCGCGCTTCGCTGGCGGAAGAACACGCGCGGGGCGTGAACTCTAAACGAAGAAAGAACTTCGATTTTAGAAATCAAGGCAACATTGACTTGATTTCGTTTAATTACTTCATAATAAAATAAGCAAAGTAAATGAATAGAAGGTTGCACATCTTTCATTAAATTCTTTAATCTGAAAGTTCGGAAAAAGTTTTTTTACAGATACAAAATGAAAATTATCGTTATCGGCAGCGGATTCGGCGGACTCTCGGCGGCGACTCGTCTGCAAGGTCAGGGACATCAAGTTACAATCGTCGAAAAGCGCGACAAACTCGGCGGACGTGCCTACGTTTACGAGCAGGACGGTTTCAAATACGACGGCGGACCGACGATTATCACCGCGCCGTGGCTGATTGACGAAATCTTTGCGGCGGCGGGCAAGCTGACGAAGGATTACGTCGAACTCGTCAAACTCGACCCATTTTATAATATCCGCTGGGAAGACGGCACGGTTTTTCATTACAACGACGACCGCGAAAGGCTGCTCGACGAAATCCGCAAAATCTCGCCCGAAGGCGTTGAGGGCTACAATCGTTTGTCAAAAGATTTGGGCGAGATTTACCGCGTCGGTTTTGAATTGATTGACCAGCCGTTCACCAGCGTTTGGGATATGGTCAAAGTCGTTCCCGAAATGATTAAACTG
>JAJAZE010000489.1 GCA_026785925.1 Pyrinomonadaceae bacterium | reverse complement strand
TGAACGCGGATAAAAATTTGATAAACCCGATTTTGCTTTACCCGTTTTCATCTCTAAATAATCTGTGTTTATCTTTGTCAAAGCGAAAATAGATGGTTTCAATTCTCTGTTTTCTTCTCTTATTTCGTGTCCTTTTCGTGTTTGTTCGTGGCTAATTATTCCCAAAACAGAAAGAAAAATTAACCGCCGATGAACGCGGATAAACGCAGATAAGACGGAGATTTTAATGAGATTTTAATTTTGTAATGCTTTTATCTATTTTGATTTATCCGCGTTCATCTGTGTAAATCTGCGGTTAAAAATTCCCCGTCAAAATTACCAAGGCACCACGCCTTCGTCGTCAAAATAACCGCCCGTTGCCCCGTCGTTCGGCAACGTCGCCAAATCCGTAATCACCGACGCGCCCTGTTCGACAGTTTTCGTTCCCTGATTGCCGTTTAAATCCGTCGCCGTGTAACCCGGATCAGCGGAATTGACTTTGATATTCGCCTCTTTTAACTCGTGCGCCAAAATCACCGTAAAAGCATTCAGCGCGGTTTTCGACGAATTGTAAGCGAGCGGTTTGACGGCGGCGTAATCACAATTCGCGTCGCTGTTCTGCGCGAGCGAACCTAAACCGCTCGAAACATTGACGATGCGCCCGCCTTCGGATTTTTTGATTAATGGCAGAAAAGCCTTCGTCACCGCAATTACGCCGAAAAAATTGGTGTCGAAGGTTTTCCGCAGCGTTTCCAAACTGACATCGCTCGGCGTTCCGCTCAAACTTTCAAGCACAATTCCAGCATTATTCACCAAAATATCGAGTTTGCCGTAATTTTCCGCGACGTATTTCGCCGCCGCTTCATGCGTCTTTTCGTCGCCGACATCGAGCAAAATAAATTCCGCGTCGCAGCCTTCCGCCAGTAATTTTTCGGCGGCTTCCCGCCCGCGCGTCTCGTCTCGCGCACCGATCAAAACTTTGATATTCTGCTTGCCGAGCTGCCGCGCCGTCTCGTAACCGAGTCCTTTATTCGCGCCCGTAATCAGAGCGACTTTTTGTTCGTTCATTTTTATCCTTTTTAATTAATCGTCAGAACGACTTTGCCCATCGTCTTTCTGCCTTCGAGCGCGTTGTGCGCGTCTTTCGCCTGTTCGAGCGGAAATTCGTTGACCATCACTTCCAGACGGTTTTCGGCGATGTGCGACATCAGTTCTTTGGTGAACGCCGCCATATTTTCCCTTGATTCGTAATTCAAATTGTAGCCTTTGACCGTCTGCATTTTCCACAACAATCCGAGAGCCGAAATCTGAAAATCCTCGCCGCTCGCCGCGCCGTAAACCGTCATCGTGCCGCCCGCCGCCAGACATTTGAAGTTTTGTCTGCCGAGTTCGCCGCCGACCATTTCGATAATCAAATCCGCGCCTTTGCCGTCCGTCGCCGCCAAAACTTCGTCCGTCCAATCCGGTTCGGTGTAATTGATGCCGACATCCGCGCCCAGACTCACCACTTTTTCGAGTTTCTCCGCGCTCGAAGCCGTGCCTAAAACCTTCGCGCCCTTGTGTTTCGCCAGTTGAACCAGCAAAGACCCGACACCGCCCGCCGCCGCGTGAATCAAAATCGTCTGCCCCGCTTTCAAATCCGCCAGCAATCCCAGAGCGGTCAAACCCTGCACGAGCAGCGCGGTTGCTTTCCCGAAATCCAGATCGTCGGGAATCGGCACAATCGTTCGATAATCGGCAACCGCGTATTCGGCATAACCGCCGCCGCGAATCGTCGCCAGAACTCTCTGCCCGACCTGCAAATTACGGACGTTTGCGCCCGCCGCTTCAATGATTCCCGCCACTTCAAAACCAAGCGTGAACGGCAGCTCCGGCGTGAACATATATTTATTCTGCCGCAGCATCGTGTCGGCAAAATTAATTCCCGCCGCCGCCGTTCTAATCAAAACCTCGTCCGCGTTCGGAGTCGGTTTTTCGATTTCATCAAGGCGCAGATTGTCCGCACCGCCAAATTCGTGAATTCTGATTGCTTTCATAATTTTATTTTTGTTTTTTAACCGCAGATTTACGCAGATGAACGCAGATAAATTTAATTCAAAACATTTTTTAGATTGCCAGATTGGAAAACGCGCTTGACTTCGACTCGCGGTTTGCCAAAATTTATCAATAAACAAAGCGGCAAATTCGTCGCTTTCAAATAATTTAAACATTGCGCGAGATGAATATCGTCAATGCCTTTAACAGTTTTCAGATCAATCAAAATTACGTTTTCAATCAACAAATCCGCGATAAATTCACCGACTACAACATTCTTATAACAAACCGTTATCGGATATTGTTGCTCCACATCCAAATATTTTCCGCCTATCTCCAATGCCAGCGCATTTTCATAAACCTTTTCCAAAAAGCCGTTTCCAAGCGCATTTCCGACTGCAAATGCACAACCGATAATCGTTTCACTGATTTTGTTCAGTTCATCTTCAGACATAAAAATCTGGTTTCATCGGCGTTTATCTGCGAAATCTGCGGTTAATTTATTCAAGTCATTCCAACCCAATCATCGCCGCCGACTTCGCGCCACCGATTACGAATTGCTTCAAATTCATCGCTCGACAAATTCCCTTCCGCCACGTATTTCGCGTTTTCCTGCCAACGCTGCGGTTTGGTCGTGCCGACGATCATCGTGTTCACGCCGTCAATCGAAAGCGTAAACCGCAACGCCGTCGCCGTCGCCTCTTCCAAACCTTTGCCCGTAAAATCGAATCTCAATTTTTGAATCCTGTCCCAATACTCGTGATGATACGATTCCGACGGTTTTTCTTTGTGCCGCCAAACCGCGTTGGCAATCGGGCGTTTGGCGATGATTCCCAAACCTTTTTCCTTTGCCAAAGGTATGTTTCCGGTAATCGGCGTTTGATCGGCAACCGAAACCGAAGTTTGCAGCGCGTCGAAAACGTCCATTTCAATCGCCGTTTTCGCGTCTTCGTTGTCGCCCGAATAACCGATAAATCTCGTATAACCTTTTTCGACGGCACGCTGCAAACCTTCGATGCAGTCGCCCTGCCGTAGAATTTCCGCCGAACAACTGTGCAGTTGCGCGAGGTCGAGATAATCGGTTTTCAAATTTTTCAGACTCGTTTCAATCGTTTCCAAAATTCCTTTTTTCGTCCAGTCAAATCTGGTGAAAGCGTCGAGCGCACCGCATTTCGTCAGCAGATAAAAATCTTTTCGACGATTTGAAATGGCTTTACCGATCAACTCCTCCGAAACTTTATAAGCTGCCGCCGTGTCAATCACATTCAGCCCGGCATCAAGGGCGGAGTTCAATAATTCGTCAACTTCCGCCTGCGTCTGATTGACGTTATAGCCGATTTCTGCGCCGCCGAAGCCAAGCACGGAAAATTCCATACCGGTTTTGCCAAATTTTCTTTTTTCCATAACCTTTAAGCAAAGAAATTAACCGCAGATTTTCGCAGATTTTCGCAGATAAAAACATACATAAACCAAATTATTTTTTATAAATCCTAAAAATCTGCGTCCATCTGCGAAAATCTGCGGTTAATTTCCTATTCGTGTTTGTTCGTGGCTAAATTTTCATTTCTCTAATTCTGCTTCTAATTTTGAAATTAATCGAGTATCTTCCGCCGTGACATCCGGCGCGAAACGTGCCGCGACTTCGC
>JAJAZE010000488.1 GCA_026785925.1 Pyrinomonadaceae bacterium | reverse complement strand
TTCGCGGATTTACCGTTGACGACGCGCATTTGTTCGTGCGCCCCGATCAAGTGCGCGAAGAAGTCGCCGATTGTTTGGATTTCGCTATCAAGGTTTTTGAAACTTACGGTTTCGACAAAGTTAAATTCGAGCTTTCGGTGCGCGGCACGGCGGAAAACAAAAATTTTCTCGGTGCTGATGAAGATTGGGCAAACGCCGAAAACTCACTGGCAAACGCGCTCAAGGAACGCGGCATTTCCTACGAGCGAATCGAAGGCGAAGCGGCATTTTACGGTCCAAAGATTGACATTAAAATCGAAGACGCGATTGGCAGAATCTGGCAGCTCGGCACGATTCAGCTCGATTTTAATTTGCCGGAAAGATTCGAGATTGAATATACCGGCGAAGACGGCGGCAAACATCGTCCCGTAATGATTCACCGCGCATTGTTCGGCTCGATTGAAAGATTTTTCGGTGTCCTGGTCGAACATTTCGCCGGTGCGTTTCCTTTCTGGCTCGCGCCGGTGCAGGTCACGGTGCTGCCGATTACCGACCGCATCAACGAATACGCCGAAAGCGTGGCGAAAGAATTAAAACAACTCGGCTTGCGGGTCGAGATGAATTTGAAATCAGACAAAATCGGCGCGAAGATTCGTGACGCGCAAATCAATAAAATCCCTTTTATGCTCGTTTTGGGCGACAAGGAATTGGAAGACCGAAAAATTGCCGTCCGCGAACGTAAAGCCGGTGATTTGGGCGTGATGAGTCTCGAAGATTTTAAAGATATGGCGAAGCGTTTAAAGGAAACACGAGCCATTGCTAATGGTTAAGTTCAAATTTGAACTTTTAAGAAAGGAGAAAAAATATCGCAAGCAGATTTAGCAAAAATCGTCCTAGTCGTTTTCAAAGAGGTCCGCTGCACCGCACGAACGAACGCATCAGAGTTCCGTCCGTCCGAGTGATTGATGAAGACGGCGAACAGCTCGGCGTGATGGATTCGCGCGATGCCGTCCAAAGGGCGCGTGAAGAAGGTAAAGATTTGGTCGAAGTTGCGCCGAACGCCAAGCCGCCGGTTTGCCGCATTATTGATTACGGAAAATTTCTTTACGAAGAAAAGAAAAAGGCGCACGAAGCCAAGAAAAAACAGGTCACGGTCGAAGTCAAAGAAATTAAGTTTCGTCCCGGAACCGACGACCACGATTACGGTTATCGAATGGAACGCGCGCGCGGCTGGATTACCGGCGGCGACAAAGTTCGCGCCACCATCGCCTTTCGCGGGCGCGAGATGACGCATCGGGATTTGGGCGCGAATTTGCTTGCCAAACTGCGCGACGATTTAATTGACATCGCCGATGTCGAAGTTTCGCCGAAAATGGAAGGCTATCAGATGTTCGTGATCTTCGTGCCGAAAAAGACTAATCCGGCGGCAAAATAGTTTGATAGATTTATTGACAGAAACACATTGGATTGAGAGTTGCCGCGAAAAGTTTTTAATCGCCAAACGGCAAGTCGAAAATCGAAAATAAAACGAGGAGTTAGAAATGCCAAAATTAAAAACACACAAAGGCGCGGCAAAGCGTTTTCGCTCGACGGCGAGCGGCAAATTCAAACGCGGACACGCCTACGCCCGTCATATTTTGACCAAGAAAACATCGAAGCGCAAACGCAATCTCGATATTGACGTATTGGTTTCCGAAAGCGATCAAAAGCGCGTCGAAAAGATGCTGCCATACGGAAGAAAATAAAGGAGAAAGGGAAAAGGAGAAAGGGAAAAGAAGAAAGTATAAATTTATCCTAATTTTTATCCTTCAGCCTTTATCCTTCAGCCTTTGAACGACTGAAAGGAGTGAAATTATGCCAAGAGCAAAACGTGGTAATAAGCGTCTTGAGAAACGCAAAAAAATTCTAGCCTTAGCGAAAGGTTATTACGGAAGAAAATCGAAAACATACCGTTCGGCGAAAGAAGCCGTGGAACGGTCTTTGAACTTTGCCTACACGGGCAGAAAGCTGAAAAAG
>JAJAZE010000487.1 GCA_026785925.1 Pyrinomonadaceae bacterium | reverse complement strand
TCAAACAGTTTCCAAATCAGTTTGAAGTTGCCGGTGCGGGCAGATTTCCATCCGCATCAACCGTAAAAACGATGTCGCCGTCCCAGCAAGTGCAGTAAATCGCTTTATCGAGCGGACGACTTTCAATCAAAGTGCGCGGTTTGGTCATTGTCGTGATGTTCACCGGCGCACGAGTTTCAGCAATGTTTTCTTCGAGCAATTTCACGACAATTTCATTGGGATGCCCGAAAAACCAGGCGTGAAAAGTATTGCGCGAACGAGTCGCCGGAACGCCTGCCGATAAAACAGCGAACTTCGGCGTAACTTTTTGCAGAAATGCTTCGCTCGTGCCGTTTCTTGAGCCGTGGTGTCCGACCTTCAAAACGTCCGCGTCGAGCAGCGCGGGAAAAGCCGCTTCATCGTTCAGCAGACGATTTAGCAAACCGCCGCAGCCCGGATTTCTGCCTTCTTTGTCATCAACTTCGGCATCGCCGATAAACAAAAAACTTTTGCCCCGATAAGCGACGCGCAAAACGAGCGAACCGTTATTTTCGTCATTGCACCGCCGCCCGGCACTTAAAAATTTGAGTTCGGCTTGCGAACCGCTCAAAAGTTCCGCGCTCCAATCGCGCAAAAACGACGGACGTTTGACTTCGCGGGCGTAAATTCGGTGATACGCGATGCTTTTTTCCGCGACGATATTTCTGATTGCCCGCACATCGTCCATCCCGCTGGCGTTGACCGCGCCGCCGCCCTCGATAAAATGCCGCACCGTGTAGCGTTCAAAAATCGCGCGGAGATTTTTCGTGTGATCTTTGTGCGGATGGCTGACAATGACGCTGTGCAGCGTTTGATTTAAATCAGTTCGCCGCGCAAAAAATGCGTCCAGATATTCGATTAAATGCCGCCGAAAACGGTTTTGGGCGGCTGCCTCGAAAGTATCTTCGCCGCCCGCGTCAATCAAAACGGCGTGCGCCGGAAATTCGAGCAGCACGGCTTCGGCTTGCCCGACATTGATCGCGTGCATTTTCATTTGCGCCCGCGTCGCCGACGCAAACAGGCAAACAAATATCAGACAAAACGCGCCGCCGCGAATCGCCGATAAGTTTTTTTCGGTAAATTTCATTTTGAATTTTTATTTTCACCGAAATTTTAAAAATCAAAGACGGTGACAAATTTTAATTCAGCAGAACGCCTTGAACTCCAACCGGCAAACTGTAAATCGCTTCATTGGTCGCCGCGATTAGTTCGCCCCGGCGCGTGAAGCATAAGCCGACGACGTTCATTCCGGCGACGAAAAGCTCGGCGTTTTCACCGCTTTCGGAAATTTTTACGATGCCGTGTCTGCCCTGCAAACAGGCGGCGGCGTAGAGATTGCCGGCGCGGTCGAAGGCGATGCCCTGCGGTCTGCCCAAGCCGCGATAAAAAGTTTCGTCGAAACCGGCTTGGTCAATCCGCGTAATCGCGTCGAAACTGGAAAGTCCGGGCGCGGCGACGTAAAGTTTGCCGTCCGCGCCGAAAGCCAGGTGATAAGCCGAGACCGACGGTTCGAGAACGGCGAAAGATTCGGTGCTGCCTAAACTCGTCACGCGGTAAATCGTGCCGCTGCGGTCGCCGACAAACATCTCGCCGTTTTTGTCAAAAGCGATGCCGGTGGCGATTCCCAGATCGGAAGCGTAAATGACCGTTTCCGAATCGCGGTTGATTTGGCAAACTTCGCCGTCGGCGCGCGCCGTCACGAAAAGATTCCCGCTTTGACTAAAAGCGATGCCGGTCGGATTTAAGACATCGGCGGACATTTCGCTCAAAAATCCGTCGGGTTCGAGCCGAAAAAGCGTCACGGGTAATTGCTGCCCGCGTGAGCCGGAGCGCGTGATAATGATCGAATCGTCCTTCGGATCAACCGCCGGATTAGCAACGATGTGCATCTCGCCCGCCAGTTTTTTCCCGACCGTGATGTTAAAAGATTCGCTGCGTTCGCCGCCGCTTTCGAGATAAATTTCCACCTCCGTCGTATCGAAATCGTCGGGAACAATCGCCAAAATCCGATTTGCCGCCGCGCCGCTCAACCGCGCCGCTTTGCCGTCGAAAAAACAACCGAAACCTTCGGTGGTATTCAGTTCAAAGTTTTCGCAATTGATGATAATTTCGCCGCCCGGAATGGCGTAAGGTGGATTAACCGAGATGATTCTGCCTGCTCTGTTCATTTTTTCGCTCCAATTTGGAAACTTTGATTTTACGATGCGAAACGGAAAGTGTCTAACTGCTTCAAAAAATTTGTTGACGCTGCCGTTTGATAAAAGTTAGAATCGCATTCAGGACGGTTTTGTAATCCGACAAATTCAAACGTAAAATCTTTCCGCCAAAAACCGTTTCTAACTTTCTTTCAACATCCTTTTTAAACAAATATGCCGAGTAGAATTGATGATTTACTACGAATGGCGATGAGCTTCGGCGCGTCGGACATTCATCTGCGCGCCGGTTCTTTTCCGGTGATTCGCGTCAACGGCGAACTGCGCCCGGTTTCGGGTGTCAATCGTCTGACGCAGGACGAAACGCTGGAGATGGCTTTTTCGATGATGTCGAACCGGCAAAAACTCCATTTTAAAGAAGCCTACGAAGTTGACATCGGTTACGGCGTTTCAGGTTTGGGCAGATTTCGCGTCAATATCTTTCAGCAGAGAAACTCAATCGGCATCGTCGCCCGCGTCATTTCCGATTACGTTCGCAATTTCAGCGAACTCGGTTTGCCGCCGGTTTTAAGCAAAATCGCCGAAGAAAGTCGCGGTTTGATTTTAGTCACCGGCACGACCGGTTCCGGCAAATCCACGACGCTTTCGGCACTGGTTGATTATATCAACCAAACGCGCAATTCACATATCGTAACCATCGAAGACCCGATAGAATTTCTGCACAAAGACAAGAAATCATACATTTCACAGCGCGAAGTTGACGTTGACACGCGCTCATTTGCCGAAGCTCTGCGCGGTTCTCTGCGTCAGGACCCGGACGTGATTTTAGTCGGTGAAATGCGCGACCTGGAAACGATTGAAACCGCTTTGCTCGCCGCTGAAACCGGGCATCTGGTGCTTTCAACGCTGCATACGCTGGATGCTTCGGAAACTCTCACGCGAATTATTACGGCGTTTCCACCGTATCAGCAGAAATCAATTCGTATTCAGCTTGCCGGACTTCTAAAAGCCGTCGTTTCACAGCGTTTGATGAAATCGGCGCGCGGCACGAGTCGGGTTCCGGCGGTCGAAGTTTTGATTTCCACGCCGCTGATTCGTGATTACATTCTGCACGAAGAAAAAACTTCGCAGGTCAGGGATGCGATTGCCGCCGGAACTTCGCAATACGGAATGCAGACTTTTGACCAATCGCTCTTTTATCTATATCAATCGGAACTCATCACGCTCGAAGAAGCTCTGCGCGGTTCGACCAACCCGGACGAATTTCGTCTGCGGCTCGCCGGCATTCAAAATACGACGGCGCACGCCAAAGAGGAAATGGAGAAATCAAGCGGTGTCGGTCGCATTTCCCAGTTACTCACCAGAAATTAATTCAGGCAAAGACTTTTTTTAAATAGTGAAGAGTCGTCCGAGTCAAATGATAATGTTTGACGCGGACGACTTTCTACTTCTCACTGTTCGCCTTTCACTTTTCACTTTTCCCGTTTATTGTCTTGACAGACGAGCGTTTCGGCGTGTAAATTTTAGTCTTATCCGATAAACGTGCAAAGCGCGGAAGCGAGCAGAAATAATGCCTTTTCTCCTTTTTTTAAATAGATTTACTCGATTAGATTCGGCAAATTTCAACTTTTTTCCAAACGCGGCGTTCGATGATTTCAATCGGCTGCTCTGCCCAGCCGACTTATTTCTATGTCTGATAAGGATAAACGGCAGACACGCTTCATTTATTGAACAACAACTTTAAAACTAAGGATATTGAGCATAAATTTATAATGGCAAACGAGGTCAACAACGAAACGGAAAATTCGGCGAACGCTGAAACGACCGCTTCCGAACAAACAAACACCAACCCTTCCGACGAAACGGCGACGGAAGCAACTCCGGTTTCGACTGAAACTAATATAAACACTGCTGATGAAGCAGCATCTGCCGATGATTCGGCGGCGGCAATGCCGGACAAAGCGAGCGGCGGCGAGAAGGCAACCGCTTCCGAAGAAGATTTCGGTTCGATTCTCGAAAAGTTCGAGCAGGAGCAAACCGTCTATCATTCGGGCGACTTGGTCGAAGGCAAAATCGTCAGCGTTTCGGAACGCGGAGTTTTGATTGATTTCGGTTACAAATCCGAAGGTATCGCGCCGATTGAGGATTTCACTTCGCCCGACGGCGAAGTAACGGCTGCCAAAGGCGACGACGTGGAAGTTATTATCAAAAGCATCACTTCCGGCGACGCGCCGCCGATGCTTTCGCGGCTCGACGCGGTTTCCCGCAAGTCTTGGGATGTGGTCGAAAAAGCCTTTAACGCCGAAGAACCGATTACCGGTCGCGTGGTCGGTGTGACCAAAGGCGGTTTGCGGGTTGACTTAAACGGTATCGAAGCCTTTTTGCCCGGTTCGCAGGTTGACTCGCGCCCGATTCGTAATTTGAATTCGTTTATCGGACAAGACCTCGAAGCCAAAGTCATCAAGTTCAGCCGCAAGCGCAACAACATTGTGCTTTCGCGCAAAATTTTGACCGATGAAGTCGTTAATAAACAAAAAGCCGAGACTCTGGGGCAAATTGAAGAAGGCTTCGTCATCGAAGGCACGATTAAAAATTTGACCGAATACGGCGCATTCGTGGACATCGGCGGCATTGACGGTCTGCTCCACGTCACCGATATGTCCTGGGGCAGACTGCAAAATCCGGGCGACCAATTCAAAGTCAACGAAACGGTGCAGGTCAAAGTTTTAAAGCTCGACCGCGAAAAAGAAAAAGTCGCGCTCGGTTACAAACAGTTAATCCCCGATCCGTGGTCAACGGTGATGGAAATTTACCCGATCAACGGAAAAATCAAAGGTCGGGTTTCGAGCGTGACCGATTACGGCGCGTTTATCGAACTCGAACCGGGCGTGGAAGGTTTGGTTCACGTCTCTGAAATGTCGTGGTCGAAACGCTCGGCGAGTCCGCGCAAACTGCTTAATTACGGGCAGGAAATCGAAGTTCAGGTTTTGGGAATTGATACGGACGACCGCCGCATCAGTCTCGGAATGAAAC
>JAJAZE010000486.1 GCA_026785925.1 Pyrinomonadaceae bacterium | reverse complement strand
CGTCGGGAACTTCGATGGCAACGCCGTATATCGCCGGTGTCGCGGCTTTGATTCTGGCGAACGAACCGAAACTTTCGGTCGAAAAACTGCGCGAAAAAGTTTTGAAATCGGTTGACAAAATCGCTTCGCTCGACGGCAAAGTCGAAAGCGGCGGGCGCATCAACGCGGGCAAGGCTTTGGGAAATTAAGTTTCGTAAAAATCAGTTGCGGACAATCAAAGACGGTCGTTGACCGTCTTTTTTTTGCGTCCGTGTTTGGCAACATTCAAATCAAATGGCATACAATAGCAACATCGGTTGTTGGTTCAAAAAATTTCACCGGGAACAATTTTTCTCTGAAATATAAAGTAAATTAGACGGAAAAAATTTAGCGGCGCAGTCGTGTGGGCGGAAACCGCCATTCGAGAATGCGCCGCAATAAACACCATAGAAACCGAAGAGCATATAAAATTTTCGATCAACATAGACAATGATTAGTAAAGACGAATTTCGCCGCGCACTCGGATGTTTTGCCAGCGGCGTGACGGTTATCACGACCAAAGATGCGAGCGGACACCGGCACGGCATCACGGTCAGCGCGTTCTGTTCGGTGTCGCTCGCTCCGCCTTTGATTTTGATTTGCATAGACAAATACACGGGCAGCCATCACGCTTTTGAAGAAAACGAATGCTTCGCCGTCAACATTCTGCGCGAAGACCAGCAGTATTATTCCGACCGATTCGCCTCGCATCTGGACGACAAATTCGACGGCATCGCCTTTGACGAAAACGCCGACGGCATTCCCGTCTTAAAAGATGTCTTAGTCAACCTCGAATGCCGCCGCGTCAATGCCCACGACAACGGCGACCACACGATTTTCGTTGGCGAAATCGAACGCGCCACCGTCACCGACGGCAATCCGCTCGTCTATTCTCAGGGAAACTATCACCAATTAAGAAATTAGATAAAGTTTTTATAAATCGGCATAAGTTTTTACGCCGATTTATCTTTTTACCTACAAAATTGACCCGAAAGCTGATGTTTATTGACTTTGCTTGATAAGGCAGCGTATAAATAATTCGGTATTAAGCACCCAAGCAAAAGTAATGAAGCATTTTGCTTTCGTTCAGAGTCCACGCTTGAGCGTGTCTTCCGCCAGCGCAGCGCGGCGAAAACGCAAACTAAAGTTTGGACTCTGAACTTTTCAAAATACATTGAAACTTTTGCTTACCTGCTTACCGTCCTGCAATTCGGCAGAATACAAAGTTCGACCGCTTTCTATGAAACCAAAGTATGAGAAGATAGAACAGCAAAGCAAAACCGAAATCGAAGCGGTAATCTTGCGCCATATGAAAACTTTAGAATTCTGGAAGCCTATTATAGTTTCGCTCATTGTGACACCGCTCGCGTTATTCGCAGGCGGTGTTTCAGCAGGTGGCGGTCACGGAGATTTTGTTTGGTTAAAGATTCTCTTTCCGTATTCACTGCTTCAAGCATTCGTATTTCAATCAGTTGCCTTGGGCTTTCTTCTCGCCATTGTTCAATTTCCAGTTTACGGGATTATCCTGGCTTACACCGGCAAGAGAAGAAGTTTCGGCTTAACCGGACTCATATTGACAGTAGTGCATATTTCAGCGACAGTTCTATGTTTTATCTTAGTTGACACGACGTAAATAACGGGCTGTCGAACAAATCAATGGACGTGAGGGCGAAACAACGACTTTTTTATCACGTTGTGTGGTTACTTTTAGCTTGCGTGTTGGCGGTTTCCCCCCACGTCATCTCAACCGTTCGGCAGATTCTCGTTGCTCTTTGACAGTTCGGTAATTGAGCGATTCAAATGTTATAATTGCTTTGGAGACAATTTTATGGTGACAATTACTTTTCCAGACCGCGAAACAGAAAAACGCGCACTTGGCTTTTTGCTCGGACGCTTTTCCGGGCGCGTCTTAAAATCAGGCGAGCATCTCGTTCCTGAAGCCGCGTTGGAAGCACTTGCCGACCAAAACATTTCCTTTACCGTTCAGGGCAAATCAACTTATGAGCAACAAATTGCGGCGGTTCGAGACACTGCTCCCGCTACAATTTAACGACGGGCGCGAAGTTCCGCCCGATTGGTTAGCCGAAGCGGTTTTGGAGATTGTCGAACGATTTAATGCGGCGAGTTACGAAACGCAAAAGGTTGAAGGTCACTGGCGACATCAAGGCATTTTGTATCGTGATAACCTGGTGAAGATTGTCATTGACGCGGCGGACGAGAAGCCAACCGCCAGTGGATGCGCGAATACAAAGCGCGTTGGAGGCAGAAACTCGACCAACTTGAGTTATGGCTGGTCAGTTACACAATAGACGTAAATTGAAAACGCTTCTTCCTAATGCGGCATCTGCCGAATAAATCATTGGACGTGCAGGTGATAACAGCGACTTTTTGATGAACTCAAGTTTCTTTCGGCTGCTAAACTCGTTGGAATTGTGAAAAGTTCACATACGCCGTAAATTTTTCATATACAACGCAGAATTCCTACTTACAACGCGAAAAATCTATCTGCGGCGGACAAATTCCATAGACAAAGGAAATAGAAAACAGAGTAAAGTTTCCGCTTTCACTCTGATTTTCATTTTAAATGCCGACGCGAAATAAGAGCGTTTCCGGGCGTGTCCTTATTTCGTCACGGCTTTAGCCATTTACGCTGTTTCCACGTCGAGCATTTTTTGCAAATCAGTTTCGTCGAGCTTGTAAATTTCGTTGCAGAATCCGCAGGTCATCGTCGCGCCTCGGTCTTCTTTGAGCATCGCGGCGACTTCGACTTTCCCGAGCGAACCGATTAAAGAGACGGCGCGGTCGAATGAGCAGGTGCAGTCGAAAGAAACGTCTTTCTCTTCCATAATCTCGAAATCAATTTCGCCGAGCGCGAGTTTGACCAAATCGGTCGCCGTCGCGCCTTCGTTGATAACGCTCGTGATGTGCGGCGCGTGATTGATCGTGTCTTCGATCATCGTGATAATGTGTTCGTTCGCGCCCGGCATCATTTGCAGCATCACGCCGCCCGCCGCCCGGACGAACGGCG
>JAJAZE010000485.1 GCA_026785925.1 Pyrinomonadaceae bacterium | reverse complement strand
TCTGGCTTTGAAGGAAATCGAGATGCTCTGCGTCCTGACGGAAAACAGCGGCGAAGTCGTGACGAAAAACGATTTGCTCGAACGAGTCTGGAAAGATTCGTTTGTCGAAGAAAGCAATCTGTCGCGCCACATCTACGTTTTGCGAAAGACGTTCAAAGATTTCGGCGAAAGCGACGATTTGATTCAAACCGTGCCGCGTCGCGGCTATTATTTCGCGGGCGCAGTGCGCGAAATTCAAAACGCTGAACTCGTCATCGAGAAACACACGCAGAGGCGGACGGTGATTGAAATCGAAGAAGAAGGGGAGACGCGGAGACGCGGAGACGCGGAGAGAAAAACTCTGGTTCATCAAGTGTTTTCCTTTTTCCCTTTTTCCTTTTCTCCGCTTCTCCTCGTCTCCCTTATCATCGCGTTGCTCGGCGCGGGTTGGTTTTACCGGGCAAACAACAATTCTTCAAAAGCGGCAAACACGCCGAAAACTTTGGCAATTCTGCCGTTTCAATCGTTGAACAAAGCGGATGATGAAAATGCTTTCGGGCGGGGCATTACGGAAAGTTTGATTACCCGTTTGGGCAATCTGCGTTCAATCGTCGTGCGGCAGACGAATTCGGTCAAGCATTCGTCGGAGTCGCCGGAAAATCCAATCGAAATTGGGCGGAAATTAAATGCTGATGCGGTGTTGACGGGAACATTTCAACGCGCCGACGGCAGAATCAGAATTAGCGTGCGGCTTTTGAACACGGCGGACGGTTCGCAGATTTGGGCGGAGAATTTTGACGAAACCGAAACGGATATTTTTAAATTGCAGGATTCGCTTTCGTTTCAGCTTGCCGAATCTTTGACCGACAAAATTTCGCCGCAGGAAAGACAGCTTCTCGCCAAGCATTACACGGAAAATCAGGAAGCCTTCCAAGCCTATCTGCGCGGTCGCTATTTTTTTGACAAACGCAGCAATGAAGATTACAAAAAAGCCGTCACCGAATTTGAACGCGCCATCGAATTAGACCCGAATTACGCTTTAGCTTACACGGGTTTGGCGGATGTTTATGCGTTTCAATCGAACGGCAACAGCAGCAACCGGCAAGAGTTTGACACGCGCTATGAAAAAGCCAGGGCGATGGCGACGAAAGCTCTGGAATTAGATGAAACTCTGGCGGAAGCGCACACGACGCTCGGCTGGATAAAACGCATTCACGATTGGGATTGGGAAGGCTCGGAAAAACATTTCAAACGCGCTCTCGAACTCAATCCGAATTACGTCAACGCGCGTCAATGGTATGCGCTTCTGCTGTCCGCGCTCGGACGACACGACGAGGCTTTAATTGAAATCGAAAAGGCGCGAAAACTAGCTCCGCTGACCAAAATAGTTTTATCGAATTATGCGGCAATTCTCATCAACCGCCGCGATTTTGACGAAGCGTTGAAAATGACCGGCGAGTTGATGAAAATAGACGATGATAAAAGTAACAATCACCGGCTTCTCACCATCGTTTATTTGAATATGGGCAACGACGGTAAAGTAATTGAAATCGTCGAAAAATATATCGCGGAAACGGATAACCAAACAGTCGGCAATTACATCAACTCAAATTTAGCGGTTGCCTATCACCGCACGGGAAACACGGCGAAAGCTAATGAAATGCTCAAACTGCTGGAGCAAAAAGCGCAAACCGACAGCGGAACGGCATTCCGCGTGGCGATGGCATACAGCAATCTGGGACGCAAAGACGAAGCGTTTGCGCTGCTGCGTAAATGCTTTGAAGAACGCGATGACCGGATGGTCTGGCTGAAGGTCGAACCGCGCTTCGATAATCTCCGCGATGATGAACGCTTCAAGGAAATTTTGCGAAAAATGAATTTCGCGGAATAAATCTATCCGGCAGAAAAACAAGCAAAAAAACACGATGAAAATTATAAATTTTCATCGTGTTTTTTCGTGTTTAATGTTTCCGCAATTTAAATAAAAGCGAAATCGAATTGTTCTTGGTGAACTGATTTGTCGCCCGTGATGTCCACGTTGCCGAGATATTCTTCGATCTCCTCCAGCACTTGATTTTCAGATTCGTTCAATGCTCTGGCAACATCTGGATGAACTCTTAAAGTTGTCTGCCGCACGTCGTCAACGCTTTTTGACAAGCGTCGAGATTCCTCTAAAATCTCGTAACAAACGGTTTGCGCTGATTTCACCCAGCCCGCGCCCTCGCAGTAATCGCACGGTTCGCACATCGTTCTTTCCAGCGATTGTTTGACGCGCTTGCGGGTCATAATAATCAACCCGAAATCGTTGAACGACAAAACTTTTGTCGGCGATTTGTCGCCGGCAAGTGCTTCCTGCAAAGCCTGCGAAACCTTGTTGCGATTGCGCCGGTCTTCCATATCAATCAAATCGAGAACGATGATTCCGCCCAAATCGCGCAGTCGAATCTGGCGGGCGATTTCGTCAACCGCTTCCATATTCGTTTTCGTAATCGTGTCTTCGAGCCGATTGCTGCCTTTGCCGACAAATTTGCCGGTGTTGACATCAATTGCGACCAACGCTTCAGTTTGATTAATGACCAGATAGCCGCCGGATTTTAACCAAACGCGCGGTTTCAAGGCTTTATCAACTTCTTCCTGCACACCGTAGGCTTCGAGAATCGGCTCGTCGCGCGTGTAAAGTTTGACGCGCTTCATCATTCGCGGCTGAATGCGATTGATAAACTCGTTAATTCGCAGATATTCTTCTTCCGAATCAACGCGAATCGCCGTGAAATCGTCAGATAACTGATCGCGTAGAAGGCGTTGGATAATATCCAAATCCTGATGAACGAGCGCGGGCGATTTCGATTTCTCCGCGACTTTTTTCATATCGAGCCAGGTGCGAACCAAATATCGTGCGTCCTGCCGCAAGTCTAATTCGGGAACGCCGACACCTGCCGTGCGGACGATAAATCCGCCGGACGGCACATCTTCTTCGGCGCGGATTTTTTGAATCGCCACGCGCAGACGGCTGCGTTCACTGGCTGATTCGATTTTCCGCGAAACTCCGAGATGTTCAATCGTCGGCATATAAACCAAAAACCGTCCGGGCAAAGCGATGTGTGACGTGATGCGCGCACCTTTTTTGGCAATCGGTTCTTTGGCGATTTGGACGAGAATTTCCTGACCTTCACGAAGCAAATCGGTAATCGTCGGCTGATTGCGCTGGTCGCGTCGCCCGCCGCTGCCGCCGCTGTTGTTACTGCGTTCACGCCGACTGTTATCGTTTCGACTGCCTTCGTTTCGATTGCCTTCGTTTCGATTATTATCGCGGTTGTCGCTCCGCAAATTAATCGGGCGGCTGCTTTCGGCGGGCGCGTCCGATTCGATATTTTCGATTTTCAATTCCGGTTTCTCATCAGTTTCCGGTTTTGCCGTGCGCTCCTGCCGTTCGGGTTCGCCGGGACGACGACGACCGCGACCGCCGCGCCGCACCGCCATTTCCGCTGGCGAATTCGATTCTTTAACGCTCGCCTGCGCGTCTTCGAGCGTTTCTTTACCGCCCGTTTTCTTACCACCGCGATTTTTCTTTTTGCTCGACTGGGATTTCGTCGCCTCGTCGCTACCGGCGTTCGTTTCTTTTTTTGATTTCACCGAGTCTTTCTTTGGAGATTCGACTTCGGCGGCTGCCGTTTGATCGGCGGTTTCGCGGGTTTCGGCGGGCGCAGCGTTTTCTTCGGCGGCGTTGGCTGGTTGCGCGGCTTTCGATTTGTTTCTGCCGCCGCGATTGCCGCGACCTTTCGGTTTTTTAGGTTCGACCAACTGTGGTTCGTCATCATCGTCGGCGATGCGCTCAAAACCGTTCGGCGCACTGGTCGCCGCGTCGAGCAGAGAGCCGACTTCCGCCGTCGCCGCGCTTTCCATATCAAACTCGATAGCGCGGACTTTATCAACAATCGCTTCCTGCATATACGCATCTTTGAACATTTCGCCCGTGTCTTCGTCGTCAATAATGCGCTCGAAACCGGAATCGTCCATTTCAAAAATCGTTGCCGCCTCGAAAATCTCCGCGTCGGCTTCCTCACTATCTTTAACGACATTCTCGGTCGGCTGCTTGTTAAAAGTTTCGCCAAAATCTCTCGGCGCATTTTTGGCGAACGGTCTTTCTTTCGTTTTATTATCTCTGCCTTTATTGTCGCGGCGCGGTCGCTCGCGTTTGTCATCGCGTTTTTCCGCCGGAAATTCTTCTCTCATTTCCGCAACCGGTTCAAATTCGGGATCATCTTCCGCGTCGGCTGCCGTCATCGGTTCGGCGATGTCCTGCACGGCTTCCATCTGTTTTTCGCGTTCGAGCCGCGCTCTCTGAATTTGGTCTTCGGCTTCGCGTTTGGCTTCTTCGGGCGAAGATTTTTTTGATTTCTCCATCACGATGCGCTCGATTTCTTCTTCTTCATCGAAAAAGTCGGAAACGTAGAGAAACGCATCGCGCTCCAATCCGATGGCGACGAATGCCGACTGCATTCCGGGCAGCACGCGCATCACTTTTCCCTTGTAGATATTGCCGACGATGCCGGAATTCTCTTCGTTGCCGCGTTCGATGTAAAATTCGGAAACGCGCCCGTTATCGAGAATGGCAATCTTTTTTTCGCGCCCGTTGACGCTGATAATCATTTCTTTTGACATATTTTGTGCATTAAATTTATAGAATCAGAGGCGTTAATTTTAGAGATGTGCCGCAAGCATTTATTGACGACGACAGACCGCTGACCGCTGATTTTTTCGGTTGCCGGAAGATGAACGCTTTTGGATTATCGGGAATTTTTAAACTTGAATTTTAACTCGAATGCCTGAGCAGATTTGGCGTTTCGCAAAGATTTTATTTTGTTTTTAGAATCGTATTCCGAAACAATTGGAACTTTGAGTTTTTTACGCTGGAATCTTTTTTTGTCAAAAGCGATTGTTAGCCGCTTCGTTTATTCTCTCGAAAGGGAGCGCAAAATTTCGTTTGACCGCGCTCGAACCCATCGAAAATGCTCTTGTCACAAAAGCTAAATTTTTATGTAATTCTTGATAATCTTTGACGTTTGCCCGATCTAACGAATAGTTAAATCGAAAATCTTCTCCGGCAAACTGACGTAAGTATAAATTAAAAATGGTAAATGGTAAATGCTGAATTAAGGTAAAAGGTAAAAGGTAAAAGATAAAACAAGGAAGTGTCGTTCCAAAGTTTTACCTTTTACC
>JAJAZE010000484.1 GCA_026785925.1 Pyrinomonadaceae bacterium | reverse complement strand
GGAAGGCTATTTCGAGAGCAGTCAGAAAATTTTCATCGCTGCGGGCAAAGTCAATTCCATAAGCGTTTCGTTAAAACCTTCCGCCGCGTTTTTATCGGTCAACACGAATGCGGACGGCGCGATTATCGAAATCGAAAATGTCGGCGAATATGAAAATCGAGTGGGAAATCTTTTGCTCGCTCCCGGAACTTATCAAATCAACGTCTATAAAAACGGTTACGTCGGCGAATCGAAACAGATTCAATTAAGCGCGGCGGGACAGAAAAGCGCGGTTGATTTCCAATTAAAACCGCTTCCGGTTGCCCGCTTGCTCGCCGACGCGCAGGCGAGTTTCGACCGGCGCGATTATGACGCGGCGATAAAAAATTGTCGGCAGATTCTCGCCGCCGAGCCGCTAAACCCGAAAGCGAACCGGCTGGCGGGCGCGAGTTATTTTAATTTGACGAAACCGATTGACGGCGCGTTTCTGATTAGCCGCGCCGTCGGTTCAGGCGAGCAATTTACCTTTCCCGCGCGGATTTTCAACAAGGAAAAAAATAATCTGCAACTGCCGTCCGGCGATTTGACCGTTACCCGCACCGCGCTGCAATTTAAAAGCGCGACCAATTCGTCTCTGAATTTCTATATCGTCAACAAGGACGGCATCGAACTGCTGGAGAAAACCGACGAATTCGGAGTGGATTATATTTCGCTCAAGGCGAAGGGAAATTTCGGCGGCAAGGACGACAAGCGAACCGTGCGCCTTTATGCGGAGCAGGCGAATGTCAAGGCTTCGAGAAAAGAATTGGCTTGTCCGAAATGCACCCCAGCGTTTTGTCTGTGCCGCAACGGTCGGCAGGCGATGTTTGAAATCTTCAGTCGTTGGGCGAAAAATGATTTCACATCGCCGCGAGCCGGTTTCGGCGCGGTGATGTCGCCGTCGGCGGAGTTCGTCGCTTTTCAAGCGGACGGCTACGCGCTGAAACTGCCGGAGAACTGGCAGGCGTTAGTCGAAAATAACGGGCAAATTTTAGCCGCGCCGTCCGGCGCGTATAATCAAACTCAAAACCAATTTGAATACTCGCACGGAATTAACGCGATTTCTTTGCCGAATCCGAACCGACTCGATTTAAGTCAATTAACCGATAATTTTTTGCGTTCCGTCATCGAAAGAAATTCCTATTTGAAGAGCAGTGCTTCGTCGGAAACAAATTTGCGCGGCAGACGAACGCGGGTCAATAAATTGTCCGGCTCGTCACCGACTTCGCAGCGCGACGAAAGCATCACGATTTATACGATGACGATGCCATCGAACAATAATTTGTTGGTCATTATGACTATCACGCCGCCCGATGAAGCGGCGGAATACGCCAATACGTTTCGACGTATTCTTAATTCTCTAACTTTCTCGGATTGATAAAGCGGCAAAC
Source organism: Pyrinomonadaceae bacterium (assembly GCA_026785925.1). GTDB lineage: Bacteria > Acidobacteriota > Blastocatellia > Pyrinomonadales > Pyrinomonadaceae. The sequence goes on along the minus strand of JAJAZE010000484.1, from coordinate 5,512 downwards.
GGGAAGCCGACCAAATCAATTTCAATTTGACTTGGAGCGATTAAAGATTGAATCGCGGGAAAAGTTTGGAGTTCCAACTTTAGTCGGCTCTCTCGCCGACCGAAGAAGCCGACTAAAGTTGGAACTCCAAACTTTGAAAAGTTCCCGGATACTGATTCTTGAACTGCTCTAGTTGGCATCCGTCGTGTGAATCGAGCGAATTCGCTGGCGGGCTTTTTTTGCTCGGCGAATCGGGTTGCGCCGCTTTAAACTTGTTTCCGCCCAGTCGGAGACCTGGCGCAGCGGATGCCACTCGAAACTTTCGAGCGGCAAAACTTCACTCGAAGAATCTTTGAGTTTCAACGTGCCGAAGGCGAAGAAAAATATCACCGCGTTAAAAATCGCGCCGAATAAAACGACGAACCAGCCGGGAACCAAACCGACCGAAGCGCGTTGGAGAAAAATATCGAAAACGGTGGTTTTCGGATCGGTCGAGACAATCGGGAACGGATGAATGTAGACCTTCAAACCCCAACTCAAAGCCAGTAGAATAAAAATCCACAGATAATTGCTGCGAAGCCTTCTACCGACGGCTTCCCATTCGCTGATGGTGAAGTGCGGCGTAACCAAATCAGCCGCGATGTGTTCCGCCCATTCCTTATCCGGCGGCATCGTCTGGTGCGACAGCATCGGCGCGAAATAGCCGGTTTCGAGAACGCGCACGCGGTTCGCCCAAACTTCGTAATAACGATAACGCCGCGCTTCCATAAACAGAAAAATCGTCACCAAAATCGAGTTGATCGGAATCGCAAAATGCGGATTGTCAGGCGAACTGAAAACGAACGAAAGCGTCGCGCCGGCGGTAATCACCGCCCAATTGGTCGTCGCGTCGAGCCGCGTTCGCCAGACGTTTGACCGCTGCACTTCGCCGCGATAAAAATGCACAATCGCCGTGTTAAGCTCGGCAGGCGCGAGTCTCTGCGGAATTATCAGCGGCGTGGTTTTCGGCTTTTCGCTGCGGGCGCGAACTTCTTCGGCGAGAGAAAGGAAGTTGGCGTTTCCGTTGGCGGAATTGGCCGGCTGGTCGGTTGAATGAATTTTGGTTTCAGCTTCAAACCGAACTTCGTTTTTCATAATTCTTTAAAAAGTTAGAGAAGCGAAATGAGCAAAATCGTTTGCGTTTCTCCACCTAAGATTTATCACTTTCAAGCGGTTGATGCAAGAAAAACTCAGGTAAATGATTTCGATTTTCTTGCCTTGCTGTTCAGTCGCGCACTCGCGCTTGAGATTGTGACGCGCACCTTTTATTTGCGGTGTGCGCCAGCTAAAATAATTGACGATGATCGAACAGGATGAAGTTTGGATGCGAAAAGCGATTAAAGCGGCTGAAAATGCGCGTGGGTTAAACGAAGTTCCGATTGGCGCGTGTTTGATTAGTGAAAACGGCGAGCTTTTGGCGACTGCCGGAAATCGCACAATTACCGATTGCGACCCGACGGCGCACGCGGAAATCTTGGTTCTGCGTGAAGCCGCACGGAAAATCGGCAATTATCGTTTGACGGCAACGACGCTTTATACGACGATAGAACCTTGCCCGATGTGCGCCGGTGCGCTCGTCAATGCGCGAATCGAAAGATTAGTATTCGGAGCGCACGACATCAGATTCGGCGCAGTCGAGAGCGTTTTTCAGATTTGCAATACAAGTTCTTTGAATCATCAAATTGAAATTACGACCGGTGTTTTGGCGGAAGATTGCCGGCGATTAATGCAGAATTTCTTTCGTGCTAAAAGGAATGCCAAATCAATTTGAAATACGAAATTTATTTGCGGAGAGGTCGCATAGTGGCTTAGTGCACCGGTCTCGAAAATCGGAGTGCCGGAAACGGTACCGTGGGTTCAAATCCCACCCTCTCCGCCAGTTTTTAAAGTGTTAAGGGGAAAGGATAAAGGCGAAAATAGGTGAATTAAATAAAAAGGCGAAAGACTTGGTAAATGAAGATTTGAAAATTAGAACTAAAGATTTTGCCATTCGCATTGTTAGACTTTTTGCGGCGTTGCCGAAAACTGTGGAAGCGCAGGTTTTGGGAAAACAGGTTTTGCGTTGCGGAACTTCGGTCGGCGCACAATATCGAGAAGCACAGCACGCAAAATCCGATGCCGATTTTATTAGTAAAATCGAAGGTTCTTTGCAGGAATTAGAAGAAACGGCTTATTGGTTGGAATTGATAGACGAACTTAAAATGTTCGGCTCGGATAAATTACAGCCGATACGCGCAGGAAAAAAAGAATTGACAGCAATTTTCGTAACAATTGCTAAAAAGGTTAAAGAGCGAAAGAAAAATTAAATTTATCCTTTCGCCTTCATCCTTAACACTTTCGGAAGGGTGCAAGAGCGGTTGAATTGGCTACATTGGAAATGTAGTGAACCTCAAAAGGGTTCCGTGGGTTCGAATCCCACCCTTTCCGCCACAATTAAAGGGGAAAGGCTGAAGGATAAAGGATAAATTGAATTTTATTTTATCCTTTATCCATCAACCTTTCTCTTTTGAAATATGGCTTCAGACTCCGCACAAGGTTTGAGTTGTGAACTCCGCTAGACGAGGAATCGAGCAACGGCAGCAATTTCAGCTTGTGTTGCGGTTAAGTCTGAAGCCTCCAACATTTTAAATCACAAAAAAAACGAATTTATTAAAACCGAATTGCAGAATTTGGCAGATATTCGTTTGTCTGCTATTTTCAGATTACAAACTTTTTTCAGGAGAATAAATAATTTATGGCAATCGAATTAGACGAGCGCGGGCGAGCATTGGAGAATGAATACTTTCACCGCCAGGAACAGGAACTAATCGAAAAAATGAAGGCGAAATTGAGCGCGGAAAACGCTCAATCCGGCGAACTCGATTGTCCGAAATGCGACGGCAAATTGGTTGAAACCGATTATGAAACGATCAAAATTGATGTTTGCAATACCTGCACCGGCGTTTGGTTAGACGCGGGCGAACTCGCGCAAATCGTTCATAAAGATTCAAACGAAAGCGGTTGGTTCGGCAGAGTTTTCGGTTAAAAAATTTAAGTCCCAATGAATATCAATAAACGCAAATTAGCAGCTTTTCTATTATGGCTGACAGTCCTTTTCAGCTTCTCGTTTTCCGCTCACGCGCAAGCAACTTCGCCGAAAGTCAGCCTGCCGGCAAATGTTGAAAATTACAAATTAAATAGTAAATTGCTGGCGCGTGAGATTCCTTACCGCATCATTTTGCCGGTTAATTATAAAAACGCGAACGAAAAAACGCTTTATCCGGTAGTTTATTTGCTGCACGGTTTGACCGGACACTTCGACAATTGGACGGACAAGACGAAGCTGACCGATTACGCGGCGAAGTATAATTACATCATCGTCACACCCGAAGGCAATAACGGCTGGTATTCCGACAGTTCGACGGCGGCGAACGACCGCTATGAAAGCTACATCGTGCAGGAATTGATTCCCGAAATCGAAAAGAAATTTCGCACGATTCCCGATAAAAATCATCGCGCGATTGCCGGTCTTTCGATGGGCGGTTACGGTTCGATCAAATTCGGTTTGAAATATCCCGAAATGTTCGCGCTCGTCGGTTCATTCAGCGGCGCACTCGGCGCGGCTTCTTTTACGGAGAAAACCGCCGGTGGAATCGGCAAATCAATTGACGCGATTTTCGGCGCGGAGAACAGCGAAAACCGTAATAGCAACGACGTTTTCAAACTCGTCAGGGAAATGTCTGACGATAAAATAAAAAAACTGCCGTTCGTTTATCTCGACTGCGGGACGGAAGATTTTCTGTTCAAAAACAACCGCGACTTTGTAAATCTCCTGGTCGAAAAGAAAGTCAAACACGAATTCAGGCAATTGCCGGGCGCACACGATTGGAAATTTTGGGATTCGCAAATCAAGGAATTTCTGGAAGTCAGCGAACGATTTATCAAATAAAGTTATGCTGAAAATAATTTTTACGGGCGTTATTATTTTAGCCGGATTGAGTTTTTCGATTTCTGCACAAGATAAAACAATCGTCAGCGACGCGGGCGCGAAAAAAATGCTGCTCGGCAAGCATCTGTTTTCGCTGCAATGGATAAGTTGGGATTACTTCGGCGCGGCGACAGTCACTGATAAAAAAGGCGTTTTATATCTCAAAGGCGAACAGAAACAGCGCGGCGGCACGGATTTCGTAAAAATTGACGGCACGATAATTTCAATTGATAAAAAAGAATTCGTCTTTGACGGCACAATCGTCACGCAAATCAGCTATCTCAACAACGGCGAGACTTGCACCCGAACGGGCGAAATGACTTTTGCCGCGACGGGAAAACGAAAATACTGGCGGCTTCAAGCGATAGATAATCCGTGCGACGAAGCAGCCGATTACGTTGATATTTATTTTCGGTAAGAATTTGAAACCACGAAATAATACGAAACAACACGAAAATAATCTTTGATTTGTTTAGTGTTGTTTCGTATTATTTCGTGGTTAGTTTTTGGTATTGAATTTGAGTTGGCATCTGTTTTTATCTGGGGTTAATTAAATTCTATGTTAAATTTCGCAATCGAAACGGCGCGGGAAGCCGGACAGATTCTGCTTGAAAAGTTCGGGCGCAAAATCAACATCTCAAAAAAAGGCGACATCAATCTCGTCACCGAAGCTGACCTGGCTTCGGAGAAATTGATTATCGAGCGCATTCGTTCGTATTATCCGAAACACGCGATTCTGGCGGAAGAATCCGGCGAAGCGGTGATCGAAGGCGGCGATAGCGTCTGGAAATGGATTATTGACCCGCTTGACGGGACGACGAATTACGCGCACGGTTATCCGTGTTTCTGTGTCAACATCGCGCTCGAACATCACGGCGAAATCGTCGTTGGAGTGACGTTCGACCCGACGCGCAACGAACTTTTCGCGGCGGAAAAAGGCAGCGGCGCGACTTTAAATAATAAACGGATTCGCGTTTCCGAAACCGAAAAATTAAGCGAAGCCCTGCTGGTTACGGGTTTTCCATACGACGCGAGAGAGAAAGAAAACTTCGCCCGCCATTTTACCGGCTTCACAACGAAATCACGCGGCATCCGGCGCGACGGTTCGGCGGCGATTGATATGGCTTACGTCGCCTGCGGACGCTTTGACGGTTTTTGGGAAGAAGGCTTACACGCCTGGGATGTCGCCGCCGGAGTTCTGCTGATCGAAGAAGCAGGCGGGCGCGTTTCGTATTACGACGATTCAAAATTCAGCATTTACGCGCCGCCGATTTGCGCCAGCAACAATTTAATTCACGCCGAAATGCTGGCGATTCTCCGCTAAACACCCAAACAAAAGTTTTACGAGATTTTGCTTAAAGTTCAGAGTCCACGCCTTCAGCGTGTGTTTTCGCCAATGAAGCGCGGCGGAAACGGCAAACTAAAGTTTGGACTCTGAACTTTTCAAAATACTTACCAACTTTGGCTTATCTCCGTTTAACTTTCTTTACGGCAGGAACGCGCCGGGAGTCGGTTTGTCGCCGCTCT
>JAJAZE010000483.1 GCA_026785925.1 Pyrinomonadaceae bacterium | reverse complement strand
TTGCGCCCGCTCAAAAAATAAATCGCCCACGCCGCGTCCGCCGCGTCCGCCGTTTGAAAGTATTTGGTAATCGCTTCAACCTTTTCGTTCGTCTTATTCGTTTGGTCGAGCGCGAGATACAAATCGGTGAAATTTTTCATTCGGGAAAACTTAAACAGGATAAGCAGGATAAGCAGGATAATTTTTGATTCGTAAAATAAAATCCTGTTAATCCTGTCCATCCTGTTGAATAATTTCTTTTTCTGCTTCAACCTCACTTTCCGGCGCGTCGCCGACAAATTTCGTCTCCAGCGGTCGCGCATCTTTGCCGATGCTTTTCAAATACTTGACGAGCGTTTCGATGCTGCCGTGCGTCACCCAAATTTGCTCGGCTTCGGTGGCGTTGATGGCGGTTAAAAGTTCGTCCCAATCGGCGTGGTCGGATAAAATTATGCCGCGATCAACGGCGCGGCGGCGACGCGCGCCGCGAATTCGCATCCAGCCGGAAGCAAAACCGTTTGACTGCGCTCCGAATCTTTTTGTCCACGGCGTATCCTGCGCCGACGGCGGCGCGATCACGAGCGAACCGGCAAAATCTTTTTTGTTCTCGACATCGCCGACGTATTTGGTCTCCGGCAATTCAACGCCCATTTCGCGGTAATCTTTGGTTAGTCTTTCAACCGCGCCGTGCGTGTAAATTTTACCGATGGAAGCGTCCACACTTTTCATAATGCGCTGCGCTTTGCCCAAGGAATAAGCAAAAATCACCGTTGCCTTCCCTTTTTCGACGTTGCCGCTCCACCATTCGTTAACTTCTTCAAACAGAATTTCCGGCTTTGTCCAACGATAAATCGGCAGCCCGAAGGTCGCTTCAGTGATAAAAGCGTGACATTTCACCGGCTCGAACGCGGCGCACGTCGGATCGTGTGTCAATTTATAATCGCCGCTCGCCACCCAAACTTCACCTTTATACTCGACGCGCACCTGCGCCGAACCGAGAACGTGTCCCGCCGGATGAAGCGAGACTTTCACGCCGTTAATCGTCGTAGATTTGCCGTAAGCAATCGTTTCGATATTGCCTTCGTCGTCAAGCCGGGTGCGGAAAAGTCGTTCGCCTTCTTTGGAAACGAGATAATTGGTCGAGCCGCGATAAGTGTGGTCGGCGTGCGCGTGAGTTAAAACGGCGCGTTCGACGGGCAGCCACGGATCAATATAAAAATCGCCGGGTTCGACGTAAAGCCCGCGAGATGTCGGTTTGATAAGGCGCATAAAACTTTAATCTTTCAAAATTCCGCGTGAAATGACGATGCGTTGAATCTCGCTCGTGCCTTCGTAAATCGTTGTGATGCGGGCATCGCGGTAGTATTTTTCGACGTTGTAATGGCGCGAATAACCGTTGCCGCCGTGAATCTGGATGGCATCGGCACAGACTCGATTGGCGTTCTCGGAGGCGTAAAGTTTCGCCATCGAAGCCGCCGTTCCGGTTTGTTTGTGATTCGCGTCCTTCATCGCGGCGGCGCGTAAAGTCAAAAGCCGCGCCGCTTCGGTGTTCGTCGCCATATCCGCGAGTTTGTGCTGAACCGCCTGAAATTCGCTGATCGGTTTCCCGAACGCGATGCGGTCTTTTGAATACTTGACCGCTTCTTCCAACGCGGCTTGCGCGATGCCGACCGACAGCGCGGCGATGCCGATTCTGCCGTTGTCGAGGCTGCCGAAAGCGACTTTCATTCCGTTGCCGATGCCGCCTAAAATGTTTTCTTTCGGAACGCGCACGTCAACCAAACTCATCTCGTTGGTTTGCGAAGCGCGTTGTCCCATTTTGTGTTCGTGCGATGCAACTGTAAAACCTGCCGTGCCGCCTTCGATGATGAACGATGTAATTTCCTTTTTGCCGTCGCGCTCGCCCGTGATCGCCATCACGATAAAAACTTCGGCTTCCGAACCGTTTGTCACCCACGATTTTGTTCCGTTTAGAATGTAAAAATCGCCGTCTTCAATGGCGCGGGTTTTCAATCCGACGGCATCGCTTCCGGCTTGCGGTTCCGACAAACAAAACGCGCCGAGTTTTTCGCCTTTTGCCAGCGGCACGAGGTATTTCAACTTTTGTTCTTCGGTTCCAAAGCACAAAATCGGATAGCAGCAAACCGAGTTTGTCACCGAAACGATGACCGCGACCGAAGAATCGGCTTTGGCGATTTCTTCCAATGCGACGGCGTAAGAAACCGCATCGAAACCCGCGCCGCCGTATTCTTCGGGAATAATCATTCCCAAAAGACCGAGTTCGGCTAAACCTTCAAGCTGCCTTTGCGGAAACTTTTCGGCTTCGTCATATTCGCGGGCGACCGGCGCAATTTCATTGCGGGCGAATTCACCGACGGAATTTCGCACCATCTGCTGTTCTTCACTTAACTCAAAATTCATAAAAGCAATTAAGAATTTACTGCCGACTTATTTTTCGTTTTCGTGCTTTTCGGCAGCGATAAAACTTTGTTAATTTATTTTCGCTTGACGATGACGAGCGTTATATCGTCATTGGCGGGCGCGGTTTGGGTGAAGGTGGAGAGCGCGGATTCAACTTTGTCGCGCAAGCCCGCAGCCGAAGCCTGCAAATTTTTGCTGACAACCTGCGTCAATCTTTCCATCCCGAATTCATCGCCGGCAAGATTGTTGGCTTCCGAAACGCCGTCCGAATAAATGACGAGCGATTCGCCGGGTTCGAGCTTCGTCTGCCCGACCTCAAACTCCGCCGACGGCAAAATTCCGAGCGGAAAACCGCCCGCGTCAAGCTGCTGAATCGTGCCGTCGAGGTGTCCGATAAGCGGCGGATTATGTCCGGCATTGATGTAACTTAAAATTCCGGTGGTTGAATCGAGTTCGGCGATAAAAAGCGTCACGAAACGATTGGTCGGCGTGTTTTCGGCGAGATATTCGTTGACCGATTTGACCGTTTGATGCAGTGAAGTTTTAGCGGCGACCTGTCCGTGAATGGCGGCGTGGAGACTCGACATCAAAAGCGCGGCGGCGGTTCCTTTGCCCGATACATCGCCGAGCGCGATCAGCATTTTGCCGTCGTGCCGCAGGATAAAATCATAATAATCGCCGCCGATTTCGTAGCAGGAAAAGGAAATTCCCTGAAACTCGTAGCCCTCCATAATGGGCGGCGCGGACGGCTGGAAACTTTGCTGGATTTCGGTGGCGAGTTCGAGTTCGTGTTTGATTCTTTCCTTCTCGAATCGCTCTTCTAAAAGGCTGGCGTTCTGGACGCGAATTGCGGCGACGGAAGCCAAAGTCGTCAAAATGTCCAAGTGTTCTTTGGAAAAAGTCGCCGCTTCGGTCGGTGAATCGGCGTAGACGATTCCGAAAACTTCATTATTGCCGACGCTTAGAGGAACGGCGAGAACCGAGCGGATGCCGAGCAGCAGCATTGTCTGGCTGGCGTAGCGCGGATCGTGCTGCGCGTCGGCGGTCAAAACGGATTTGCCGTTTTTCATTACTTCTTCCATCACCGTGCGGCTGATGCGGACTTCTTCAATTCTTTCTTCTTTACCGCGCACTCGCGCGACCGCGATCTTCATTCCGTCCGCCGCTTTTTCGTCGTGCAGCATAATCACGCAGCGTTCGGCGGGAACGGCTTCAAAAACCAGCGAGGCGACCTGATTAAGCGTTTCGTCCAATCCGCTCGAAGACAGCAGAGCCACGCCGACTTTGCTGATTAACGCCAGCAGTTCGGTGCGCGTCGAAAACTGCGATTCGAGAATTTCCGCCGTCCGGTTCGCCGGTCGGTTAAAGGAAATCGTCATCGAAGGATCGAGTGCCTGCGTGTTGTCGGCGATCAGCGTCGCGTTTTTGATTTCCTTGAGCAGTTCGTCTTCAAAGATAATCACCGTTTCGCCGATTTGAATTTCGCCGCCGGAGACGAGCGGAATCGGCATCGAAACGGTCGAACCGTTATAGCGCGTGCCGTTTGCCGAACCCAAATCCTGAAGCCAGAAACCATCGCCTTCCTTCCGCACTTCGGCGTGCAGCCGCGAGGCAAAAGCGTCGGGAATGCAGACATCACTGCGGGCGGAACGTCCGATAGTCGTCCGCAGGCGCGACAGAGAAACTTTATCCGGCGGTCGGTCGGCGGTTTTTACGATAAGCTGCGGCATAAGTTAAATTACGAATTTCAAATTACGAATGTTTTATCCCTTAGAAGTTACGCAGTTGGAAAATAAAGGCATATTTTAACAGGATGGACAGGATCAACAGGATCAATAAACAATTCGGCAAATCTTTTTTTATCCTGACCATCCTGTCCATCCTGTAAATTTTTCTTTCGACTGCGTAACTTCTAATCTCTGTTTTAATTCGTAATTTTCAAGATTCTCTTTTCTCCTGACGATTTCGTCCATAGACGACAATGGTTCCGGCGAGAAAGTCGTGCAGGGCGCGTCCGTTGCCATTTAAAACGGAAATCAGAAAACCGATGCCGAGCGTTGCGGCGGTCAGCGGATAACCGATTAAATGCCGCACCAGCAATCGGCTGAACGACGGCGCACTGCCGTCGGTCTTGACGATTCGCAAACCGGTCAGCATTTTGCCGACGGTCTGCCCGCTGAATAACGGTAATATCACGAAATTTGTCAAAACAAGCAAAATCAAAATCAGCCATCCGGCATTGCTCACCTCGCTATAGAGAAGTTTTGCTCCGTCGTATTCTTTATATCTGCCGAGCAGAAGACCAATTACCGGGACGGCGACCAACAGAATATAATCAATCAAAAGCGCACCGCACCGCAGCAAAAACGGTGCTTTCAGACGTTCGATGTCAAAATCTACGACCGTTATTTGCTTAGTTTCAATCGCGTTGGCTGGAATGGTTCTTTCTAATCGCGCACTCATTTTAATTTTGTAATTTCAAATCTAAAATCCAAAGTCTAAAGTCGGCTTATATTTTATAGACCTTTTGACTTTAGACTTTGGATTTTAAACTAATCTCAGCCGAGAATGAAATGCAGGGTCGTATCGCCTAATCGAATTTTATCGCCGTTGGTCAAAAGCTGCGGCTGATGCGGCTGAAGACGCATCGAATCGGAGACGACCGGCAAAATGTATGTGCCGTTCGACGAACCTAAATCTTCGACCATAAACTCGCTGCCCTCGCGCCAGATGCGGGCGTGACGACGAGAGATTTTTGTCTGCGGGTCGAATTTCGATAAATCAACTTCCGGGAAGATATTCGACATCGGATCGCGTCTGCCGACTAAATTGTCTTCTTTTTCCAATCGGAACGCGGGCTGTTCCAGATCGTTCGTGCCGATAATCAAAAGCTGCGCCGTCAAAGGCACGGGCGAATAACTTTCCGAGTGAACGCCCTGCTGCGCGAGCGGCTGTTTGGAGCCGCAGAACGCGCAGAACATATCGGTCGCCACGATTTTCTGCCCGCAGAAGCCGCAAAAAACCGGCTGATCGGAAAGCGCGGCGGACAGCGGTGCTTCTTTGGTTCCGAAAGAAACTCTGCCCGTTTTCAAATTTTCCTGATGTTCTTCGAGAGCTTTTTTCAGTTCGGCGGCGGACGCAAAACGCTTGTCGGCACTGTATTCGACCGAGCGCATTAAAATTCGCTCCATCTGATCGGACAACTGCGGATTAATTTGGCGCGGGCGCGGATGTTTCTGAAAATCGAAAATTAAAAGCGGATTGCTCTGCGGGTCGGCTCCGGTTAAAAGATGAAACATCGTCGAACCCAAACTGTAAATATCCGAACGCGCTTCGACGTTGCCGCTGAACAATTCCGGCGGCGCATAGCCCATCGTGCCGACCGCCGTCACACCTTTTTCCTCTTTGTTCACCCAGCGGGCGATCCCGAAATCAATCAGCATCACGCGCCCCGAATTGCCGTCAACCATAATGTTTGCCGGTTTCAAATCACGATAAACAATCGGCGGCTGGCGGTTGTGCAAGTAGTCTAAAACGTCCACGATTTGAATCGCCCACTGCGTCACGCTCGTTTCGTCAATCCGACTTTCGGGCGCGGAACGCAGTCGTCCGGCTAAATCGCCGCCGGAAATATACTTCATCACCAGATAAAATCGCGCTTCCTTTTCGTCGAAGAAATAGTCGTAAATCGTCGGAATTGATTGGTGGTCGAGCGATGTTAAAAGCAAGGATTCGCGTTTGAAATCGCTGACGGCTTTTTCCTGCTGCGCGTCTTCGATATATGACTGCACCATTTCCTTGACGGCGCGCAAAACGCCGCCCAAATTTTTATCCGAAGCCAGATAAACCGCGCCCATTCCGCCGCCGCCGATTTTCCTGATAATTTCGTAGCGACCGTTTAAAACCGTGCCTTCGTCGAGCGGTTTGAGTTTGGTTTTATTTTTTCCGTCCGTATCGCTGCCGCCGACAATCGGCGCGGTCAAAGAAACCGGCTCTTTCGGGTCAATTTGAATCGAGTTTTCGGGGACTATTTTTTCCGGCGTTTCTGGAGTCGGTTCTTCCCTTTTCTCCATAATGCTCACCGAATCGAATCTGGAAGGCGGAAATGCGTCCGCCGCCGGCATTTCGATTTCGGGCATTGCAATCGGTTGTTTGTCGGCGACGATATTTTCGCTGATTTCAGGAACCTCGATTTCTTTTTCAGCAAAGTCAACCTTTTCCGAAACTTCATCTTCAACCTTAAAAGTCGTCGCCGACGAATCTGCATTCAAATCGAAATCGCCAATATCGAAGCCGTCCGGCGGCAAAACTTGTCCGATTGGCGGATTTTCGATATTTTCGTTTGCCGCCTGATAAGAATTTTCGTCAAGCGGCTTTTCGGTTTCGTCGTTTGACGAAAATTCTGTCAATTCTGCTTCGTCATAATCCGTCGGCGCGGGTTCGACCGGTGCGGCGGACGGTGAATAAATTTCGTCGCCGCCTTTTTTCCATTCTTCTTTTTCCGCCGAAGGCTTCACCGCGTAAGCAATTGGTTCGGAGATTATTTGTTGGGCGGTTTTTATTTCACTGAAATCGTCATTCGGAATTAGCCGCGGCGAGATTTTTTCGCTAACTGAAGCGTTTTCAGTGAGCGGCGTTTCGGTTGATGTATTTGACGTTTGAAGTATTTTAGGCGTGGGAATATCCAAATCGAAATTGTGATTTTCAGTGGTTTTCTCCGAAATCACGTCCGGTTCGGTTCGCATCTCGAAATTGTCGGCGGTAACTTCAGTTGAAAAATCAGCGGTTTTACTTTCGGTTTTCTCGACACCCAACCTTTCCCGCATCGGCGGCGCGTCAATCGGCGTTGCTGTCGCTAATGTTTCGGCGGTCTTAACTTCAATCGGAGTCGGAATTGCGGGTTTCGGCTGGCTGGCAATAATAGTTTTGCCGAACGAATCGTCGTCGTCGTCTTCACCGGCAAGTGCCGTCGAATTCAGAGAAATGCCGCAATACGGACAAAACGTATCAATTTCAGCGACTTGCTCGCCGCATTCGTAACAATAAGCCATCTTTTTAATTTTTAATTTTATTGGTCAACGTAAAACCGCATAAAAGTTTTCCCGACGATAATTTCGTCGCCGCTGCTGAGCGGCTGCGGCGTGCCGGGAATCAAACGTCTGCCGCGATTGATGAAAGTTCCGTTGGTCGAGCCTAAATCTTCAATCGCATATTGTCCGTCAGCGTGTAAAATCCGCGCGTGCCGCCGCGAAACTTTAGCTTCCGGGTCGTGCGCGTCCAAATCTATATCGGGAAACACGCCGTTGTCCGCGTCCCAGCGTCCGATATATGATTCTTCGGCTGACAGAGTAAATTCCGTGCCGAATGCTTCGCCGCGCTCGATTTTCAAAGTCGAATGAACGCCCTGTGAACGCGGTTTTTTACTTTCGCTCAAAGATTTGTCGGCTTCTTTAATGATCTCGACAATTGACGGAATTCCGACCGATGTGACATTCGACGATTGAAAAACGGGCGCGTCAGGCACACTCGACTGAAACTTCGGCGTGTCACCGCTCCGGTTGATTTCTATTTGTTTTTCCATCAGCATCGCGCCGCATTCGTCGCAATATTGAGAGCCGTCAAGATTTTGTGAACCGCAAGTTTGACATTTTATCATTTTTCAACTGCCTGACGATTTTATTTTTGTATGGTTACGGCATTGACAGTTTAAACCTTATTTCGCCGTTCGTAAATCGTAAATCGCCGGTTGAGATTCGTCAAATGCAGATTATTTGAAAATCTGCAAAGTATATTCAGGACTTTTTCCCGGGCGCGGTTAATTGTTTTTGAAACTCTTTCGCTGATTGGGGCGTAAAAAAATTCGACGCGCACAACCGAAACATTTGCGCCGATTCGATCCAAAAATTAAAACCAAATCAAATTTCGCTTAATCGAAAGGAACAGATTAAATATGGCAATCAGCCGCAAAGGTAAAATTATCATCGGCACGTCAGCCGCCGTTGTAATTATCATAATTATTGTCGGCAGCGTTTTTGCCACTCGTAAAGACACGCCGGAAGTGACGGTTGTCAAGATTGAAACGCGCCGCGAACTGCGCTCGAACGTCACGGCTTCGGGCGAAGTGCGACCGATTCAGTTTATGAATCTGACCAGCGAAGTGCAGGGACGAATCGAAGAAATTACGGTCAAAGAAGGCGATGCGGTTAAACAGGGACAGATGCTCGTGCGGCTCGATCCTGACCAATTGCAGTCGAACACCGACGCGCAGTTAGCGGCACTTCAGGCATCGCAAACCGAAACTCAGGTTTCGCGCTCGCAGATTACGGCGGCACAAAATCAGCTTTTACAGGCGCAGCAGGGCTTGAACGCTTCGCAGGCTTCGGTGGACACGGCGTTGCAGCAGGTCGCTTCGGCGCGGCAGCAAGTAGTCGCCGCGCAGACCGATATTGATCGAGCGCAGGTTGATTTAAATACCGCCAACCGCGAACTGAAACGCACCGCCGAATTGGTCGAAGCCGGAGTCGAATCGCGTTCGGTTTATGATGCGGCGAAAGATCGCGTGGATACGGCGCAGGCGGCGTTGCGTAACGCTCAATCACGTTTGAAATCGCAGCAACTCGCCGTCAACGAAGTCAACGCCCGCGTCAACGAATCCCGCGCCCGCGCCAAACAACAGGAAGTCGCCGTCAAGGACGGTCGCCGCGCCGTCGAAACCGCCGATTTAAGCGCGAATGTCAGCCAGGATCGCGTCAACCAAGCGACGGCGGTTTTGCGCGGACAACGCAGCCAGCGCGATAAAACGATGGTCACGGCTCCGATTAACGGCATCGTCGCCGAAATTCCGTCAAAGGTCGGAACCTTCGCCGTCGCCGGATTTTCAACGACGGCTTTGATGACGATTGCCGATATGTCAACGGTCAACGTCGAAGTCAAAGTTGACGAAACCGAGATTGATAAAGTCGAAGTCGGTCAGCCGGTAAAGATTAAAGTTGACGCATTCGGCGAGCAGGAAATCGTCGGCGAAGTTCGCCAGAAAACGCCGCTCGCGCTCGGCAAATCGCAAACTTCCGGCGGTCTTTCAACCAATATCAACGTGCAGGAAGCCAAAGAATTTCGCGTGGTTATCGAACTGAAAAATTTGACCGAAGAATTGCGCGGCAGTCTGCGTCCGGGAATGAGCGCGACCGCCGTTATCACGACGAAAACGGCGGAAAACGTCATCGCCGTGCCGCTGCAAGCCGTCATCGAAAAGAAACCGGAAGCCGTTCCGTCGCCGACTCTGCAGAGCGATTCACCGGCGGTTGCAGAGAAGCCGAAAGTCACTAAGGGCGTGTATGTTCTGGACGGCAATAAAACGAAATTCGTCGAAGTCGTCACCGGCATTACCGGCGAATCCGACATTCAAATTACCGGCGGACTTTCCGAAGGGCAGGAAGTTATCACCGGTCCGAGCCGCGTTTTAAATACTTTGAAAGAAGGCGCGGTCGTCAAAAGGCAAACTAAAAAAGAAGGCGCGGAAACGGCTGGCAAGTAAATTTGGTGAGCGCGGAAGATTCGTCCGCGCTGATGGCGAAAGCAGTCATTTTTGCGCTCCGAACTTTATGGAAAATCAAAATTTTGCAACTAATGGAAGCGTCACCGACACGCCGCCCGAAGCCTTGATTTCGATGCGGAATATCTGGAAAACTTACCAGATGGGAACCGAAAGTCTGCACGCTTTGCAGGGCGTTTCCTTTGAAGTGCAGAAGGGCGAATATCTCGCTATTATCGGACCTTCGGGTTCGGGCAAATCAACTTTGATGAACCTCATCGGCTGTCTCGATTCGCCCACGAAAGGTCAATACTGGATCAACGGCAATCTGGTTTCGGCGATGACCGACGATGAACTCGCCTCGATTCGCAACAAGGAAATTGGTTTCGTCTTCCAGACATTTAATTTATTGGCGCGGGCAACGGCTCTACACAACGTCGAATTGCCTTTGATTTATGCCGGAATGAGCGCGGGCGCACGGCGCGAACGCGCTCAAGCGGTTTTAGCTTCGGTGGAACTCGCCGACCGGACTCTGCATAAACCCAATGAGCTTTCCGGCGGACAAAGACAGCGCGTCGCCATCGCCCGCGCACTCGTCAATCATCCTTCGATTCTGCTCGCCGACGAACCGACCGGCGCACTCGACACGAAAACGAGCTTTGAAATTATGCTGCTGTTCGAGAAACTTCACGCCGACGGCAACACCATTATTTTAGTGACGCACGAACACGACATCGCCGAACGCGCTCACCGCATCATCACGATCCGAGACGGCGAGATTGAGAAAGACGAGCGCATCAAATAATCGAATTTATGCCGACGATTCTTATCAAAAGTGGCTTTCGTTTTATAATTAACACCGACGATCACGAACCGATGCACGTTCACGCGATTCACGAGGGACGCTCGGTATTGATTGAGTTTGAAAACGAGATTAAAGTTAGAAGAAACAGAGGCGTTTCCGAAAGAAACATCTCGCGGATGATAAGAATCATCGAAGCGAATCAAAGCCATTTTCAAGAACGGTGAAGAGAAATTTATGAATCGAGATAAAGAGCTGGCGGCTGCCGAAAAAACCAGTCACAAAGAACTGGCGGAGCTGCCGAAAATTAAAGGCATTGATCTGGAAAAGCGCGGTCGCCGGATGAAATTCGATTTATCGAACGGCGTAACCTTGATCGTCCCGGCTGACTCGCTTCAAGGTTTGCAGAAAGCCTCCGACGCGGATTTGACCGACATCGAATTGTGGGACGAAGGTTTGATGATTTACTGGAAACGGCTCGATGTCGCTTTTCAAACTTCTTCGCTGTTGCTCGGAGTTTTCGGCACCAAGCAATGGATGCAGAACATTCAAACCGAAGCCGAAGTTATTAAAGAACGGGATAAAAAAGTCGCCTAGATGATTCAACTGTATTGCTTAACCGATGAATTTCACCGAAACATTTAAACTGGCATTCGCCGCGATTTGGGCGCACAAACTGCGCTCGTTTCTAACTTTGCTCGGAATGATTATCGGGGTCACGGCGTTTATGGTCGTGCTGTCGCTGCTTCAGGGTTTTAATTTATACGTTGACGAGAAAATCGCTGGAATCGGGTCGAATCTGATTACCGTGCAGCGATTCAGCTTTGACGACTTTAAGGATTCCGACACGCTCAACGAAGCCCAGAGGCGCAACAAGGAATTGGATTTTGAAGATTATCAGTTTATCAAAGACCGCGCTCAGTTGATAGATAAAATCGGAGCCAAAGCCGGCGGCACCAATGTTGACGTTAAAACCGGCGATTTGAAGCTGGAAGATGTTAATGTCAGCGGAGCCGAACCGGTGATCGGCGAAATCGAGAAGCTGGATGTGGCTGACGGCAGATATTTTTCCGAAACCGAAAACAACAACGCGATGCGCGTCGCTTTTATCGGCTCGGATGTCGCCGTCAAACTTTTTCCGTTCGGTTCACCGCTCGGCGGCGAAATCGTTATTCGCGGCATTCCGTATCGCGTGATCGGCGTGCAAACCGCTAAGGGAACGATTTTCGGCATTCCGCAGGATGCCTTTATCCAACTGCCTCTGAAAACTTACGGCGCAAACTTCGGCGGCTTCAAACGCAATCGTTTTCTTTATTATGAAGCCGCGCCGCGAGCCGATGTCGCCGTGAGCGACGCGGCTGACGAGATCAGGACTCTGCTGAGAATCAAACGGCAGTTGCCGAAAGGTGAAAAAGATACGTTCGGAATCATCACGCCCGATGCCGTCACCGGCATCCGCGACCGCATTCTGGGTCCGACTTTTCTGGTGATTCTGGCGGTTCCGGCAATCGCCCTGATTGTCGGCGCAATCGTCATTATGAACATTATGCTCGTCGCCGTCACCGAACGAACGAAGGAAATCGGCATCAGAAAAAGCCTCGGTGCGCGGCAGTCCGATATTCTCAGACAATTTCTGCTCGAAGCGGCGACGCTTTCGGCAATCGGCGGCATCGTCGGTCTGCTGATCGCCGAACTGCTCGGTTTTATCATCACGAAATTTGTTTTTCAGACGAGCATTCCGATCTGGTCAATATTTCTGGCAATCGGCAGTTCGGCAGTCGTCGGAATTCTCGCCGGTCTTTATCCGGCTTGGCAGGCGGCGCGGCTCGACCCGATTGAGGCGTTGCGGGCGGATTAAATTATGAGATTTTTAGGAAACACCTTTATCGAAAACTTCAAAATGGCGTTCGCCACTTTGCGCTCGAATAAACTGCGCTCTTTTTTGACGATTATCGGGGTCGTGATCGGCGTGATTACGGTGATGCTGATCTCTTCAATTATCAGCGGAATTGACACTGCCGTGACCAAAGAAGTCGAATCCTTCGGAACGCACACGATTTTTATCAACAAATTCAAACCGGGATTTTCAACCGGCAGACGTTCGCGTGAAGAGAGAACGCGCCCGCCGCTAACGGTCGAGGATGCCGAAGCTCTCGACCAACTGCCGTCTATCGAAGCGGCGATTCCGTTTCTCGACGTTTCCAGCAATCGTTGGGGTCAGAAGATTTTGATTACCGGAAAAAACGGCAAAACATCTTCGTCGGTGAAACTAAACGGAACCTTCCCGAATATAGAAAAATCAACGCGCGAAGTTTTAGTTGACGGACGCTGGTTTACGCAAACCGAAAGCGATGCTAAAAAGGATGTCGCCGTCGTCGGTTCGGCGGTGGTTGACGGCTATTTTCCGTTTGAATCGCCGCTCGGAAAAACTCTGGAAATCGGCGGGCGCGAATTTCTCGTGATCGGCGTTTTGGAGCAGAAGGAACAGCTTCTCGGCGGCGGCGGCGGCGACAACGACCAGAGCAACATTATTTATATGCCGATGGGTTCGGCGATCCGCATCAAGCCGAATTCCGAAGACTTGCGGATTCTCGCCATCGCCCGTGACGGAATGCTGACCCAAGCCAAAGATCAGGTGCAGGACCTTCTGCGCCTTCGCCGCCAGGTTCCATACGGTGAAGAAAACAATTTCGGGATGGAAACCGCCGACAGCATCATCGAAACTTTCCGCTCGATAACGCAATACGTCGCTTTGGCGATGGTCGTTATATCGTCGGTCGGTTTAATGATCGGCGGCATCGGCGTGATGAACATTATGCTCGTCTCCGTCACCGAACGAACCAGAGAAATCGGGATTCGCAAAGCGGTCGGCGCGAAACAATCGGATATTTTATTGCAATTTTTGATTGAAGCCGCGACTTTGACCGGCTTCGGCGGAGTGGTCGGACTGGTGATCGGCTGGTTGCTGACGCTTTTAATCGCTCTCGTCTTTCCGTCTTACGTCCCCTGGTGGGCGCCGGTCGCCGGATTTTTCGCCAGCGTCGGCATCGGCATTATCTTCGGGTTATTTCCGGCGTGGAAAGCGGCGCGGCTCGACCCGATTGAATCGCTTAGATATGAATAGACGTGAGAAGTGAGAAGTGAGAGGTGATAAATAGAAAAGGTCGGCGATAAAATAACTTTTATCGCCGACCTTTTCTATTGTGGATCGCGCTGAGATTGCGATTGGCGATTTGCCGAATTTTTAGAAAAATGCGCCGAGAACGCGGACGGCGACATTGAACAAAGCGACGAAAGCAACGATAGCGACTGCCGCGCCGGTCGAGATTTTCCCGACGATGCGGAGACCGATGGCGGCTAAAATCCAGCCCCAAATGTAGAACAAATCGAACGTGCCGAGAACGGCGGCGAGAACTTTATGATTGCGCTCGTCCATAAAAAACGCCGGACTCGCCTTTATCAAGCCGCTCTGCGCGGTGGTAATGTCAATGTCGTCGGTAGATTTTAAGAACAAAACGAGAATGTTCGCCAGCATCGAGACGACCGACGGCGGAAAGCTCGAATAAACCCAGACGGAAAGTGCGCGTAAAAAAGTCGTTTCGCCGCCCATTGCCTTGACACCGAGCCAATAAATCAAGCTGCCGACCAAAAAGAAGATAAGGATAAAAATCGGTCCGGCAATGTAACTGATGGTTTTAACGACCGGACTCGACTGCTGTTCGATGATCGCCTGTCTTTGTTCGGCGGGCATTTGCTGCGCTCGCTCGCTCGAATTAATCCGTGCTTTGACGATTTCTTCAAAACCGACTTTTTGGATAAACAGAACATTAAACGCCGTAAATAAAACGATGGTAATTAGACCCGCCAGCAGAAAGCGCGGCTTGCGGCGCAAATCTTCAAAAGTCGCGCCCGGTTCAAAAAAAATGCTGCCCAATGTTCTGATTTCCGACATCTGCGCCGGTTCAGCCGGCGGCGTATTATCAAACGGCGGCGGCGGAGCCTGCCATTCCTGTTCGAGCGGTTGGTTCTGACTTGGTAAATCCTCGTTCATAAACTATTCCTCCGTAAGTTTTTGGGTTATTTTTTGGGTTGTAAAATGGAAATTGCTGGACGCGCTTTATGATACGCGGTTTTCGCACGAGGCGTTTCAATTTAATTCTCCGACTATCAGAATTTTGTTGAATCTCACATTTTCACGGCTGCCGTCTCATAACCCTCGACACGGATGCAGGCGGCAAAATGATTCGGTTGAATTTCGCGCAGCTCCGGCAGAACTTTCGCGCAGTCTTCAATCGCAAACGGACAGCGCGTGCGAAAACGACAGCCGGAAGGCGGATTGATCGGTGTCGGAACGTCGCCTTTTAAAATAATCCGCTCGCGTTTGTGTTTCGGATTCGGAACCGGAATCGCTGATAAAAGTGCTTTCGTGTAAGGATGCAAAGGGTTATCGTAAAGCTCGCGTCCTTCGGCGATTTCGACGATTTTTCCGAGATACATCACGGCGACGCGCGTTGAAATATGCTCGACGACGGCGAGACCGTGCGAGATGAAAAGATAAGTTAAACCGAATTCGGCTTGTAAATCCTGCAGCAGATTGACGACCTGCGCCTGAACGGAAACGTCCAACGCCGAAACCGGCTCGTCGCAAATAATTAATTTCGGATTCAGTGCCAAAGCCCGCGCAATCCCGATACGCTGCCGCTGACCGCCGGAAAATTCGTGCGGATAACGGTGCATATAATTCGGGTCTAAACCGACTTTCGCCAAAAGTTCGCCCGTCCGCGCTTTCTGGTCGGCTTTCGAGCCGATGCCGTGAATTTTCAAAGGTTCGGAGACGGTGGACAGAATCGAGAGACGCGGATTCAAACTGGCGTAAGGGTCTTGAAAAATAATCTGCATCTCGCGCCGCAAAAGCTGCATTTCTTTGTTCGGCAGCCCGACGATGTTTTGTCCTTCAAACCAAACTTCCCCGCTCGTCGGCTCGTTCAAACGCAAAAGCGTTTTGCCGACCGTTGATTTCCCGCAGCCCGATTCGCCGACCAAACCGAGCGTTTCACCCGATTTGATGGTGAACGAAACGCCGTCAACGGCTTTTACCACATCGTCACTGTTTTCAATCGGGAAATGTTTGACGAGGTTGCGAACATCGAGAAGTTCGGTTTTTTGTGTTTTTACCGCGTTATTTTCCATTTAAAAATCGTATTTCCATCGCAGCCAAGCCGCGCTGAAGTCATCTTTTTCAATCGCTTCTAATCTTTCGACTTCAGTTTCGGCTTTGCTCAAATTAGATTTTAACTCATTAATCTTTTCGGTAATTGTTAATTGCTCGCCCCGCCAAACTTCGTGCCGATAAAAATTGCGGCGAAATTTGGCGGTCATAATGTCGGTTACTTCTTCAAATCCGAATTTTTTATGCCACCGCTCGCTTTGAATGTTGCAAATATGATGTTCGCTCCACAAAACCTTTTCGCCGATTTCGTGTAATTCATTCAATAAATTCGCCGCCAAACTCGTCCCGACACCACGTTTTTGAAAAGCGGGCGAGACGAAAATTATTTCGTTTTTGTAACCGTATTTGTATTTTGAAACCAAACACGCGCCGATTAAATTTTGTTTATTATCCGGTGTAACGGCGATACGCGAAAGTTCGCTGACGGGAATTCCGCGTCTTCCTTCAAAATAATCTTCGACGTTTTCGGCGGCGCGTTCTTTGATTCGCTTTTTGGATAAATTACAAAACTCGACCGAATCTACAAATGACTCGTAGAAAAGTTTGACTAGTTTTTCAATCGTCGTCTCTGATGCGGGCTTTATCTCGACAGAATTTTCAACAACGCGACTTTCGACTGAAATTTTCATCAAAACGCCGTGATCGCGCGGCGTGTAATACGCAAAGCCGTCGCAGTATTCGTCTTTCCAACCGAATGGATATTCGGCGAGTTCAAACTCGTCAACCGTCATCGGAACTTTGAGACTTTTCATTTTCTTTAAATGTAGAAACACGCACGAAGTTAAGGAAGCTACTGTGTTTTTGCGAAAATTACCCACTTACTTCGTGCGTGTTTCTACAAAATCTAATCGTCAATCAAATTTTGCTTAATTCGTTCAATGTCGTTTTTGTTATACAAAACGCAGCGCACTTTTAAGTTTTTGGCGATTTCGTAAAGCGGAATTTCGTCTTTCGTGCAAATGTCCATCCGAAATTCGCAGCGCGGCGCAAAGTGACAGCCTTCCGGCAAATTCGTCGGACTCGGAACGGTTCCCTCAATGGTCGAAAGGCGCGTTTCTTTCGCTTCGCCGATGCCGCGCAGTTTCGGAACGCTTTTTAAAAGCCCTTGCGTGTAGGGATGTTTCGGCTGTTCAAATAATTCGTCCACGCCTGATTCTTCGACGATTTTTCCGGTATACATTACGCAAACTCGGTCGGCGACTTCGGCGACCACGCCTAAATCGTGCGTGATTAAAAGCACGGCGAGTTTTCTGGTTTGCCGCAATTCGTTCAGCAATTCGAGAATCTGCGCCTGAATCGTCACATCCAAAGCGGTCGTCGGCTCGTCGGCAATCAGCAGTTCCGGGTCGCAGGCGAGAGCCATCGCAATCATCACGCGCTGACGCATTCCGCCGGAAAGCTGGTGCGGATAATCGCTGACGCGGCGGCTCGGATCGGGAATCGAAACTTCCTTCATCGCTTCGATTGCTCCATTCCACGCCTCTTTGCGATTTAAATTGCGGTGCAGACGCAACGCTTCGGCAATCTGTTCGCCGACCGTATAAACCGGATTAAGCGAGGTCATCGGGTCTTGGAAAATCATCGAAACGTCGTCGCCGCGAATCTCGCGCATTCGTTTGTCCGACGCTTTTAATAAATTTTCGCCTTTAAAAGCGATTGAACCGCCGACGATTTTTCCGGGCGGCGCAATCAACCGCATTATCGAAAGCGCGGTGATTGATTTGCCGCAGCCCGATTCGCCGACCAATCCGACAAGTTCGCCTTCGTTGATATAAAAACTCACATCATCAACGGCTTTGACCAAACCGCCGCGCGTCGGAAAATGAGTTTGCAGATTTTTGACTTCGAGCAGATGAGACATTTTTAATAAATACTGAAAGAATATTCGACAATTCTCGACATAGAAATACTTACACCTTTCTTTTTTCCTGGAATAAAAACAATTTTTGACGCAGCAATTACCGCCTGTTCGGTTAATCCGTATGGCAATTCGCTCACAGCCGCAACACTGCCGATGCCGCCGCTCGCCAGAAATGTCACCCGTAATCTAACCGTTCCCTGAATATTCGCTTGGCGGGCGGCGTCCGTATATTTTGATGGCGGTTTAAGAATTATTCGCAAAGGCGCGAGTTCATCCTTATCTGATTCTGTCGTAGTCTCGTTTGCGCTCTTTTTATCGGACGGCGGCGCGTCGCCGAGCGTTCGGCTCGAACCGTTGCCGATTTCGATTCCAACCGAATTTCTTTCTATTTTAACAATACCTTCGCCAATTAAACACTAGAAGAAGCAACTTTCCTCTGATGGATACTGCCTAATTTGCTGATTCTTGCTTTGACTTCCTCAATTGCCTCTTTCATTAAAATTGTTT
>JAJAZE010000482.1 GCA_026785925.1 Pyrinomonadaceae bacterium | reverse complement strand
CGCCGCAATCGTCGTCCGAAGCGACCGCCGCACCAGCATTTTCGAGCGTTTCAAAGCCGCCCGCCCGCGCAGATTTTCCATCATTACGACCGGCGCGACCAATGACCAGATGACCGAGAAAACGAACCCCGGAACCAGACAAAAACCGTAGCCTAAAAGCGTCAAAACCGCCGTCATCATTCCGGTTACCGCAAACGTCTTCCGGCGTTGCCACGACGCTTTGAGCGCGGGACGCACCTTGACCGGACGCAGCGGCACGGCGAGAATCTGCGAAACCAGCCAGGTCGTCGTGCCGAAAATTAAATATCCGCAAAAGATGCCCAAAAATGTGGCGATTATCGTAATGAAAATACTCAAGCCGATTTTCGTGTAATTGCTGATCTGGTCGGTGATTGACAAAAAACCGATGATTAACTGAAGCAGCGTAAAAACGGCAATCGGCAAATAGAGCAGCGTTGCTAAACCCAAGAACTTGGGCAGATGCTCGCTGTAAATAATCAGTGCGCGGCGGTAAAGTGCGCCGATACCTTCGGATTGGGCGCGCAGTTCGGAAGCGAATGATTGCGCGTCGGGCGGACGCTCGGCGATGTTTTTCGCCAGCGCGAAGTTGATGACTTGCCGGACCTTTCTCGGAATTTTTTTCACGTCCAGCGGCGGCGCGGCGGTTTCCTTGTGCGCCGCCATTACTTCGAGATGAGTGCCGCCGAACGGCGTTTTGCCCGAAAGCATTTGAAAAGCGATCACGCCCAAACTGTAAATGTCCGATTGCGCGGTCAATTTTTCACCGCGACATTGTTCGGGCGACATATAGAGCGGCGTTCCGAGAATCGCGCCGACGCGCGTCAATTCGCTGGTCGAAGCCGTCCGGCGGAGATTTTCGTCAGTTTCGATTTGTTCAGAAACTAACTTCGTGCCGCCGTTTTCGGTGTTTGCCAGCGAGCGAATCGGAGATGCGGGAAAAATCGCCGTTCCCGACTCTAAATCAACTTCGCTCGGCGGAATGAGTGTTCCCGACTCCGAATTAACTTCGTCTGAATGAATGAGCGTCCCCGACTCCGAATCAATTTGGTTCGGCTGAATTAAAGTTCCGGCTTCCGAATCGGCGGCGGCAAACTGGGCGATAGTCGCCGCTTCGGAGACAGCGGTTCGATTTCGATGATCGGCAATGGTCGGCGGCTGAATCGCGTCGGCAATCGTCGCTCTGGCTTGGAAATTCGCGCTTAACGCCGTTGATTCAGACGGCGAATGCGCGGCGATTTCACCGTTTATTTGTTCTTCGAGTTTGGCGATGCCGAAATCGAGAACCTTCACCGTGTAGCCGCCGCGCTGATTCGGCTCTAACCAGATGTTATCGGGCTTTAAATCGCGGTGAATAATTCCCTGCTCGTGTGCTTCCTGGACGGCGGAACAAACCTGCTCCAAGATATTCAGCGTCCACGACAGCGGCAGTTGTTTTTCTTCTTCTAAAACCTCGCCGAGCGTGCATCCGTCGAGATATTCCATCACCAAATATGCGACTTCGCCTTTATCGGTTCTGGAAAATCCGAAATCGGTGACGTTGACGACGTTCGGATGGCGAAGGCGACCGGCGGCGCGGGCTTCGCGCCGAAATCGCTCGACAAATTCCTGCCGCTGCATAAATTCCGACGCGATCACTTTAACGGCGACGGGTCGTTCAGTCCCGACGTGCGTGGCGAGATAAACCGTCCCCATTCCGCCTTTGCCGATTTCGCTTTCAATTCTGTATTTGCCGTCGAGCGTCTGCCCGATTACGTTTCCGCCGTTCATATTTATTAAATAGACTTCTACGTTTGGAAAGGAAATTTGTATTGGAATATGAGTTTTTATTATAGACTCGAAAACCGAAAGTCCAAAACCTGCTGATTTTGACTTTAGACTTTAATTTTTTTGGATTTGATTGATTCCAGTGCGAATTAGCAGTTAAGCTAAATGTTGAAACAAGTTGGTTTTCCTCTGTGAACTCTGCGCCTCTGCGTGAAACATTTTCTCACGCAGAGGCGCAGAGTTCGCAGAGAAAGAAACTTAAACGGTTATCAAAATTCTCGATTACTGATGCACATTCTACTGTTTTTTAATCCGAATTGCGCCGCTGTAAGTGGTCAGGTTGACGTTTGCGTCGCCTTTGCCCATCGAACCGACGATGCTCCGGGCTTTGGAAGTATTATTTTCGGTGATGATGTCCAGTTTGAGTTCCGAGTTAAATCTGCCGAAGCCGTAAGTCGCATTTAATTTGCACGAAGATTTTTCGGGAATCACCAGTAAAATCCCGCCGCTGACCGTGCGAAAGTCATATTGACCGCCGTTTTGAAATTCGCCGGTGAACTTTAGCGAGCCGGTATTTGAAGAAATTTCCGTTTGGCGATATTCGATTTGCTGTAACGTGATCGCGCCGCCGGATGTTTTCGCCTTGAAAATATCGCCGATTTCGCTCGGCGCAGCGTCGAACGCGACGATGCTGCCGTTCGCGCTTTCGAGCGTCATCGCGCCGCCGGAATTCTCGACCGTCACGTCGCCGTTGTAAGTCGCCGCGTTGATTCCCTCGGCGATGTTATTGAGGGAAATGTCGCCGCTGACGATTTTAATGTCAACTTTGCGAACCGCTTCAATCGTCATTTCGCTCGCGCTGCCTTTGACATTGACGACTGCGCCGCGCGGCACGTCGAGTTCGATTTCTTCGCCTGAAAGACATTCTTCACCGCTCTTCTCGCGGTTTTGCGCCGCGCCGAAACCCGTGACCATCACCCAGACGGCGTTATTCTGTTTATTTTTTTGTAAAACTTTGAACCCGACTTCGCCGCCGCCGCCGACAAACACGCGAATCTCGCTGCGTTCCCATCCGTTGATTTTCAATCTTCCTTCCGCGATACACAACGAGATATTTACTTTCGCGTCAACGACGATTGATTTTTCGGCGGATGTTTCGCTTCCTCTGAATACTTTGTTTCGGTTTTGTTTGGTTGCGACTTTTTGATTTGCCGGCGCGATCACAATTTTCGGTTCGACTGGAACGGTTTGAGCAAACATTCGGCAAAAAGGCGCGAAGAGAAAAAACGCGCCAATCAAAAAGCTGATTTGCCGCGCAGTTGTGCTTGTAAAAATCATCTTCACTTTTTCCCTTTTCAACTTTTTCACTTTTTCACCTTAAGCTCGCCATCAGTTCGGTTTTGTCGGCGACCGAGTTTAACAAATCAATTTTATTTTGATAGGAACTGCGAAGAATTTGTTTTGCCGCTTCGTCACGCGGATTTTCCCTGACCTGCTTCCGCATTTGTTTGATGGCATCGTCCGTCACCGCCAAATCGCGCTCGAACGCAAAACGCGACGACGAATCCAACGCTTCGTCTTTGCGATTATTAACCGTTTCGGTCAGCGTCGCAATCGTTTTGACGTAGCTTGCTTCGCCCAAAACCGTTTCCGTCAGCGCAGGATTTACCGCGTCCGCATTTTTAATCGGCTGATTGCGCGGCGTTCGATTAGCTTCCCGCTGAACATAAGCGATTTTTACCGCTCGAAATACACTTGGGTTCGGGCGATAATCTACTGCCGGCACGTTTTTCACTTCCGGCGCACTTGGTAAAGTTGGGGAAACCGTCAGCGATTTATTGTTTAAAATCGGCTGAATCGCGGTTTGCTCCTGAGCATTATTTTGCGCGGTGAGATCAACCGGCACGTTTTGCTTAACGGTTAACAGCCCGACTGAAACGACTGCGACCAACAGCAGACCGGCGAACGCTGCCGCCTGCGGCTGTAAAAGAAAATCGAAAATCGGTTTCCAAAACGATTTCTTTTCCTTTTCAATCGAATCGTTAATTTTCGTCCATAAACGCTGCGTCGGAACGAGCGTGTTAAATTCCTGTTCGAGAATCGAATACGCCGCCGCCGATTCTTCTTCGGCAGTCGCCATCAAAATCGCGCAATCGTCACAGACGGAAACGTGCCGCGCCACCGTTTCCGTCACATCGGAAGCGAGTTCGCCGTCCAGAAAGGCTTGGATCATTCCTGCGTCGTAACATTTTTGCGTCATAGCGTTTTTCCCCCGATTTTGCCGTAATGCCGGACAAATTCCGACCGTGCGCGGGCAACGAACGTGCCGATGCTGGTTTCCGTCAGCGAAAGACTTTCAGCAATTTCCCGGTAGGACAAACCCTGCTGTTTCAACACCAGACAGCTTCGCAGCGGTTCTTTAATTAAACTCAGAGCGCGATGCACTTCTTTGGCGCGTTCGCGTTCCTCAAAATCTTTTTCAATCGTCGCCTCGCTCGTTTCGCTCGTCTCTTTGACGTAATTGTCCTCGCGGGTGTTTGCCCGAATGTTTCCGCGCACCGTGTTTCGCGCCAGGTTGATCGCCACGCGAATCAGCCAGGGGCGCAGCATTTCTTCGTTTTCAATCGCGTCGAGATTATTATGCAGCCGCAAAAAAACTTCCTGCGTGACATCTTCGGCGAGCATCGCGTCCTGCACGACCGACCGCGCCGCACGAAAAACCGTTCGATGGTGAAGCGTAAAAGCCTCATCAAAAACGATTTTCTCCGTCCGTGTCGCTGTTCCCGTTTCGGACATCGCGTCCATTATCATTTTTACGCTTCCGGTCATTGATTAAAGCAAAATTACGCTTTCAAGAGATAAACACCGCCGATGTTAATTTTGTGACAGTTTTTAATTGGAGAGCGAACGGCTCGTCCGCGCTCCAATTGCGAACGAGCCGTTCGCGCTGCCGGTTTAAAACCTCAAAATTCGCGCTTTTTGTATCAATTCAGCCGATAAATTTTCTTCCCGTTCCGTCGTCACCAAAAAATTATAGCTGCTTTCCCTTTCCGACAAAACTTCTTCCAGAGTTTCAAATGAAAATTCGGCGGCTGCGTCGTGATTCGGTTCGACCAGAGCCAAGCGTTTGAGATTTTCGTTGAGATGTTCCCTACCGATACCGAATTCGCCGATTTCGCCGTCAATAATCAGGCGAGTTTCGGATTGGGATTCGGTGAAATGTGCGAGCAAAGAAGCCGCTCGGCTAACGCCCGCTTCAAAGCGTTCCGAAACGGGCGAAACGGATTTGCCTTTCTGCTCGGCTTCGATTTTTTCGCGCAAAGTCAAAGTTTTTTCGCTTTTATCGAATTGTAGGCGAGAATCGAAAACAACCGTCACGCGCTTGTCGTCTTCGGCGGAAAACTCGCGGACAATCAAACGTCCGGTGCGCGCCGTCGCTTTCCAGTCCACGCGCCGCAAATCGTCCATCGGCTGATAATCGCGCAGAGCCAGCAAATCCTGACCCAAACCTTTTTTCTGCGTGACGAATTTCCCGACATTCTGCGGCAAATCAGTCGTTTCTTCGTCAATGGCGGCGAGTCTCGGAAATATGACAATTTCCGCCGCCTGCGCGGAAAGCCGACGGCGATGACGGAAGAATCCGAACGGAAATTTCGTCGAGAGTTCAAAATCTTTGATGATAAATCGCCCGCGCCGCTCGAAGATGTGTTCCGCCAGATTTTCTATCGAATCTTGGCGCGGAACGTGGACAAAATAATCGAGCGTGTGCTTGATAACCGGCGGTTTAGTCATTCTGTCCGCCCATTTTTCCGGCAAAATGCTTTTTATCTCGTCAAATAAAACTGATTTTTCGCGCTCTTTGCCGCGCACCTGCGCGACGACCGAAAACGTCGGAAAAATGCGCTTGCGGTTATGCAAACTGACGAGAATCGGTGTCGGCTCGGCGGCGAAAATCGTTTCGGGAAACCGCATTTTGACATCCAATTTCTTCAAACAGAAATTTCCGATCAGAAATCCGACGACGAGCGACGACGCGAGCAGCGACAGAACCAGAAATAACAAATTATTGCCCGTGTTCCACGCCGCAAAGCCGACGATGACGATTAAACCCAAAATAACCGCGCCGCCGACGGTGAACTCGAACGGCAAATTTAACTGCGACGCTTCCGCACTCGCCGAACGCGCCAGCGGCGGCACGACGAAAATCAAAATCAGCACGACGAAAACCAGCGAAGCTCCCGCCGCAAACCCGGCGAGTGAACTGTTTCCCGTTCGGTGCGCGTAGAGCGTCAGAATTGCTAACCCCAACCCGCCGATCACCACGATCAATCCGAGCAGACCGTTGCGAATGTCTCGGAAACTAAAAAGTTGGGCGAGTTTTTTTAGATTCATAATGAAAAGTGAGAAGTGAGAAGTGAAAAGTGAGAAAAAATTATTTTTCTCTCACCTCCAATCTCTCATTTCTCACTTAAATCGGCACCTGAATTTTTAACAAAATATCGCGCAAAATCTGTTCGGCTTGCGTTGATTGTCGTTTAGTGCCAGCCTGCCGCGAATTGACGATCAGGCGATGTGCGAAAACCGGCAGCACGAGTCGTTTGATGTCGTCGGCGATGCAGTAATCGCGTTTTTCAATCAGCGCGTAAGCCTGTGCCGAACGAAACAGCGCGAGCGTTCCGCGCGGGCTGATGCCGAGTTCGAGCGCGTCCGTCCGGCGCGTCAGAGCGACGATATTTAATAAATAATCAATCAAACTTTCGTCCACACGCACTTCGGACGCTTTGCGCTGCAACTCTAAAACATCTTCCTGCGACATTACGGCGCGAACATATTTCAAAGGATTTTCGCGCTCGCGGTCGCGCAGAATCTCGCGTTCGTCGGCGATGCTCGGATAACCGACGTGCAGCCGCAGCATAAATCGGTCGAGCTGCGATTCGGGCAGCGGATAAGTTCCGTGATGCTCGGTCGGGTTTTGCGTGGCGACGACCATAAACGGCAGCGGCAGCGGGCGCGAAACGCCTTCGACCGTGATTTGCTCTTCCGCCATCGCCTCTAAAAGTGCGGACTGCGTTTTCGGCGTGGCGCGGTTGATTTCGTCGGCTAAAACGATATTTGAGAAAATCGGTCCGGCGTTCCATTCAAAATGCTCGCTCCGCTGGTTATAAATCGAAAGTCCGATGACATCCGACGGCAAAAGATCGCTGGTGAACTGCACGCGGTGAAATGACAAATCGAGCGCACGCGCCAGCGCGTTGGCAAGCGTCGTTTTCCCGATGCCCGGAACGTCTTCGATCAACAGATGACCTTTGGCGAGCAGCGCGACGAGCGCGAGTTTGACGGTTTCCGATTTGCCTTTGATGACGCGCTCGATCTCATTCTGCAAAAGGCTGATCTTTTCAACCGAATCAAATTCAATCGGCGCTGGTTTGGTAGTTGTTTCGGTTTCGTTGCTGATCCAATCTCTCATTTGTTTATTTCGGCAGTCAAAATAGTGCCAAATTTATTTTACAGGATTTCGATGGCGGTCTGCACGAAAATGTCGGCTTTCCATTTGTG
>JAJAZE010000481.1 GCA_026785925.1 Pyrinomonadaceae bacterium | reverse complement strand
GTTTGAAATTGACCGCGAACAAATCGCCGCCGCGCTCGGTTTTGAAGGCATTACGGCGAACAGTCTGGACGCGGCGGCGGATGCCGATTTCGCGGTCGAAACAGTCGGCGCGCTGGCACTGCTAATGATTCATCTATCGCGGCTGGCGGAAGATTTGATTTTATACAGTGCGCCTGAAATCGGCTTTGTCAGATTGTCCGGTGAGTTTTCTCGATCAATTCGTCATCAGGAATTTTTGGAATTGGTGCGCGGGAAATCCGCCGAGATTTTCGGACATCAAACCGCGCTCTGCTCGCTGCTGAAAAGTCTGCCGCTCGGCGTTCACAAAGATTTGCAGGCAGTAAAAAAGACAGTTTTCGGCGCGGTTGACACAGTGAAAAGCTGTCTGCAAATAATGATAATGGTTTTGGAGAGTGTGCGCGTTGACGAAACTGTCACGCTTGCCGCCGTCACGAGCGATTATCTTAATGCCGCCGAACTAACCGATTATCTGGTGCAGCGAAACGTATCGCTGAAGGCGGCGCGGGAATCGGTCGGCGAAATCGTCGCTTACGCCGTCTCGCAAAATAAAAAGTTAGACGATCTGAGTCTGGAAGAATTTCAAAAATTCTCCGGCTTCATCAGCGCGGATGTTTTCCGCGCCTTGAGTCTCGAACAATCACTGGCGAGCAAAAACCAATTCGGCGGAACCGCGCCGGAGCGAGTTTTTGAAGCATTGGAACTGGCAAAGGAAAATTTGCAAAGAGAAGGGTAACAGTTATCAGTTATCAGTTATCAGTCTGCATTTTGATAACTGATAACTGATAACTGATAACTGATAACTGATATAAATGTTGACATCTGATTTGGCGATAAACTGGCGGCGCGGCGACAAAATCGTGCCGCGTCTGATTAAGACCGACGACGCGGGCTATCTGCGCGACGCAGAAGTTTTAGTCGCAATTTTCGATGAATACGTCGGCAAAACGCGCGGCGAATTAGAGCGTGAACTGGAAGAATACGTCGGCGCGGGAACCGATTATCGAATTTTGCGCGGTTTTATCAAACTTTTAACCGACCGCGGCGAATTTGAAACTTCCGCGCCCGCCGAACCCGTCGAAATTCGCCAAAAAGTTTTTCTCGAAGCCCGCAAGTTTCAACCGGTGATGCCGGATTCCGAAGCGAAAAACAAAGTCTTGGAAACAGCGGCGGCTGAATTCGATTCGGATGCGGCGACGATTTTCGCCAATCTTTACGCTGATTTGTCGGCGCAGCAAAAGCTCTCGAAATTTGAAACAATCGCGCCGAAGGATTTGCTCGACCGTTATAATCTGGCGCAGGCGCAAGCCCTGCTTTACAAATGCGTCGAGATGAAAATCCGTGTCGCGCCGTCCGACGCGGCGAATTATCGCGCTATTTTCGGCTGGATAAAGCATTTCGGTTTGATTCATTCGGTCATCGGAAATGCAGTCAATGGCTATGAGATTCGCTTGACCGGCGCGGCTTCGCTGTTTCACCGTTCGCAAAAATACGGCATTCAGATGTCGGTTTTTCTGCCCGCGCTGCTGCTTTGCCGGGACTGGAAAATGTCGGCGGAAATTTCGCAGAAGGAAAAGGGAAATGTTTTTTACGAGCTTTCCAGCGAGCAGACCGAACTGACTTCGTGCTACTTTGACGAACCCGAATACGTCAATCCCGACATCGAAAGGCTGCGAAAAAATTGGGATAAATCCGCTACCGAATGGCAGTTAAAAGAAAATCGCCGGGTGATTGATTTGGGCAAAACTGCTTTTGTTCCCGACTTGGTCTTGACTGCGCCCGGCGGCAAAGAAATTTATCTCGACGTTCTGGGATTTTGGACACCGAAAAGTTTGCAGAAAAGACTCGCCGAATTCGATGAAGCGAATTACAAGCGGTTCATCATCGCCGCGTCGCAGGAATTGCGCGGCAGTCGTGAAGAACCGCTTTGGACGAGCGCGAACGTCGTTTTTTATAAAACGAAAATCGAACCGCGCACAC
>JAJAZE010000480.1 GCA_026785925.1 Pyrinomonadaceae bacterium | reverse complement strand
GCGGAATCAGAAGTTTGGTGACAATAATTTTGCAGAAAACCAATTGTCAGAACAAAAAAGCCCAATTGGAAAATTTCAGCGATGACTTTGACAGTTTGATTGTAACATTGAAATCGCTTAATTTTTTATGAGAAAGCCCTGTTTCTTCATTGTCGCTGACATCAAGACTGACTTTAATCGTTTGCGTATTCAATTTTGCGTTTCCGGCGCGTTCTTGCGCTTTCTCAAGAATCATCTCACTCAACGCTTGTTCAAAAAATTTACGCTTATCTTTCCGCAAATTTTTGTCATCCTCTTCATTGAGATAAACGATGAAGCGATTCGGAACGTATGCTTTGCCATTTGGCAAGCGAACAATTTCGAGTTTCAAAACTTCGTCAACCTTTTGCAAAAGTTTTCGCAAGAAGTTTTCCGATTCGTAATTTGCAGATTTCTGAACCAAAACCTTATCAGCTTCTTCAAGGTCATCACCGTCAATCCATCTACGTAATTTGTCGCGCCAATTTGTCATAGCTCAGTTCCTCTAATTTGGTATGGAGAATTGCAAACAATAATAGAACAAAAGAGATAAAATGTTAAGTAAAGAAATTTTGGACAACACTTGCGCCCAAATCTATAATCAAACTTGGCAAAGTTCGTTTCAAGCCCAATAAATTTCGGCAAATTTTTCAAATTCAAATCTTATGCAATTATATTTTGCGGCTTTCTTGGGTTATTTGTGTCCGGCGATTTGGGAAAGTAGGAAGTTGCCGGATTTAATTTTAAGAAAAGCCTGATCAATTATGAACAGGCTTTTTCTGTTCAACCTCCGTTTGTTATCCCAATTAAATGGCGAGAGGTTTATTTTTTAGCTGATTCTCGCCACCCCCCTTGGATTAATTTTACGGGAGTAAGTCAAAATAGCTTAACTGTTAGCATAAAGTCTTAACCACTACAACTCAACTGAGGGACGTATATTCTGAACAATCGTGATTCTTTTCAAAAATAAGCCGAACACAGCCAATCCTGTAATTTTCTCAAAGTTTCACTTGATGCACCACATTGAACGCTTCGAGATTTCGTAAGTCTGCCAGAACATTTTCTTCGAGCGGTGAGTCAATCTCGATAATAGCCAAGTCTTCACCGCCTTTAGCTTCGCGTCCCAGATAAAAGCGTGAGATATTGACTTCGGTTTCGCCCAGAAGAGTTCCGATTTTGCCGATCACGCCAGGGATGTCTTTGTTTTTTGTCATCAGCATAAAACTCGATGGGACAACTTCAATTGAGAAATTGCCGATTTCCGTGATGCGCCCTTCGCCGCCCTTGAACATCAAACCCGAAGCGATTTGTTCGCCCAGCGCGGACGAAACCACGGTACGGATGTCGTAGCTTGAGCGTTTCGACTGCGCGTATCTCGTCGTGATTTGAATGCCGCGCTCGTCAGCGATGTGTAGGGCGTTGACGACGTTGACGCGGGCGGAAACGTCTTTTAGCAATCTGGCTAAGAAAGCGCAGGTGACGGGCGCGGCATCTTTGCCGGCTAATTCTCCGGCGTATTCGATGACGACTTTCGACACCGGATTTTCGTTCATAATCTGCGCCTGAAAACGTCCGAGCTTTTCGCCCAAATCAATAAACGGCTGAAAGGCTTCGAGTTCTTTTGCCGCAATCGAAGGCGCGTTGACGGCGTTGCGGAGTTTGCCCGACAGCAGGTAATCGCGTATCTACCCGGCGACGGTAAACGCTACGCCTTCCTGGGCTTCGGTCGTTGACGCGCCGAGATGCGGCGTGGTGATAATTTTCGGATTATTCAAAAGCGGTGAATCGTTCGGCAAAGGTTCGTTAAAAAAAACATCAAGAGCCGCCGCCGCGACCGTGCCGTTTTCAATCGCTTCGAGCAAAGCGTTTTCGTCAATCAATCCGCCGCGAGCGCAGTTAATAAGGCGCACACCTTTTTTCATTTGCCTGAAGGCATCTTTGCCGATAATGTTGCGCGTTTCGTTCGTTACCGGCGTGTGAATCGTCAGAAAATCGGCGTTCGCAAAAACATCACTCAGACTTCGGACTTCAAATCCTAAATCTTTCGCCTGCTCAACGGACACAAACGGGTCATAAGCAAAAATGTTCATCCCGAAACCTTTGGCAATTTTAGCGACGTGTCCGCCGATTCTCCCCAAACCGATTATGCCCAAAGTTTTTCCGTTGAGTTCCACGCCGATGAATTTTTTCTTGTCCCATACATCTGTTTGAAGAAGTGCGTGTGCTTGCGGCACGTTTCGCGCTATCGAAACAAGCAGCGCAACCGTATGTTCGGCGGTCGTAATCGGGTTGCCGTCGGGAGCGTTCATCACGACGATTCCTCTGGCGGTCGCAGCTTTGACATCAATATTGTCCACGCCGACACCGGCGCGTCCGATGACGCGCAGACTTGGAAGTCTGTCCATTAAATCACTCGAAACTTTTGTTTCGCTCCGCACGATTAAGCCGTCAAAATCCATCATCGCTTCGGCTAATTCTTCCGTTGATAATTTAATGCGTCTTTCAACCGTAAATCCGGCATCACGCAGCGGCGCGAGTTTTTCTTCGTTCACGTCGTCGTCGATAAATACTTTGATATTTGTCATAATTTTCGGTGGTCGGTTGCCAGCGGTCGGCTATCAATGGTAAAACCTTATTTACAAAATCCGAATGCGGTTATTTTAACACCGGAAAAAATCGCTCACAAAATTTGTCTTTTCAATTAATTGTTGATTATAAATCATTGATCTATGGAAATTTTTTTATATCGAAGCAAAGCGGAACGTGTCGAAGAAGGTTTTACGGCGGAAGATTTGCCCAAACTGCTGGCGGACGAAACCAATCTCGTTTGGGTTGATTTTCTCGGCGATACCGCGCCGGAAATTGAGGCGGCGAAAAACATTATGCTGAATGTTTTCAAGTTTCACCCGCTGACGATTGAAGATTGTCTGGAAACGCGCAACCAGCCGAAGGTCGAAGCCTTTCCCGATTATCTGTATTTTATCGTTCACGGCATCAAACCTGAAGAAACCAACTCGACGAATTTTGTCACCAAAGAACTCGACGGATTTTTGGGGAAGAATTTCGTCGTTACTTTCCACGCCCAACGCTTTCAAAGTATTAAAATCGTCAAGCAGCAAATCCGCACCAGCACGTTTGCCTGTGGGCGCGGCGCGGCTTATCTGCTGCACCAGATTCTCGACCATCTCGTTGATTTGTATATGCCGATTGTTGACGATTTCGATAATGTTATCAACGAACTCGAAAACCGAGTTTTCCTGATGAAAAACTCCGACAATCATATTCTCGAAGAAATTATGGATCTGCGGCGCAGCGTGGCGCGTCTGAAACGCATTTCATCGCGCCAACTCGACACTCTCTACCGCATTTCGCACGGCGAATTTCCGCAGATTCCCGAAAATATCCTGCCGTTCTATCGGGATGTCTACGACCATTTGCAGAGAATTTCGGATTTATCAGAAAATTACCGCGATTTAGTCGCCGGTTTGTTCGACATTCATTTTGCCGTCGGAGCCAACAAAACCAACGACATTATCAAATTTCTGACGATTTTCTCGGCAATCTGGCTGCCCTTGTCTTTTATCGCAGGAGTCTATGGTATGAATTTCGAGAATATACCGGAATTGAAAACAGATTACGGCTATTTTTTTACTCTAGCGTTGATGGCTTTAGTCGCCCTCACTCTACTCGGCTTTTTTTGGCGCAAAGGCTGGATTTTACAACGCAGAGATCGAAAAGCCGTTGATAAAAATTGATTTTACCGTCGGGACTTTTTTAGAATGAATAACTAATCGCATAAATTAAAGCCAAACAAATGCCGCCGTAGACTCCGGCGAGAATGTCGTCGGCGCAAACACCGATTCCGGTAGGCAAATTTTGCAGCGAATCTATCGGATACGGCTTCCAAATATCGAACAATCTAAACAGCAGGAAACCCGCGAGAACGAATTGCCAGCCGATGGCGAACGGCACGAACAGAAAAACTATCAACTGTCCGATAATTTCGTCAACGATGGCTTGCTGCGGGTCTTTGTTCTTGAAAAGATGCGTCGCACGATTCGCCGCCCACATTCCAAGTAAGCAGAAAAGCAGAAACACAACCAGATTAACGACGTGCTGCCAGGCGTTAATCTGCTCGATTTGCCAATTTAGCTGTGAAAGATAAATCCCGCCGCCGATTTCAAATTGCCGAACCAACAGGTAAATTCCGATCCCGACTATTGAACCGTAAGTTCCCGGCATTAACGGCAGATAGCCGACTCCGAAGGTCGTGACGGCGAGCGCGAAATAATCGAGTGGAGTTTTTGGTTTTAATTTTTCTCCGGCGAGTTTTTCCGCTTCGACCGTTGCAGTAACGTGGATAATTTCGTCGTAACTTGGCATAGAAGACTATGTTATACGATTTTGAAAATGATTTATATGCGGCTGAGAAACTTATCCGAGACAAAAACATTTCTAACCTTGAAATTTAAAGGAGTCTGCACAATCGCCGCGGCTTTTAAATTTTCTATTCCGCTGACGAAAAAAGGTTCTTTGCAAGCCGGAACTTTCTTAATCCAATCGGGAATCGGGACGTTTAATTCATACAGCATTTTTTATATTTTCGCCCGCTTCCGCACGGGCAAGGCTCATTTTTGCCGACCTTCGGCGTTTCGCGCGCGAATGTTCCTTCCATCTCGCTTTCCCAAAAAACGCTTTCGCCGAGTTTAAAATCCGGCAAAGATTTTAGCGGCGGCGTTTCATTTTCACGCCGATAACCAGCGGGATCGCGGAAACAATGCCAGGTTTCAACGTCGGAAATCATATCG